>NZ_CDHP01000059.1:0-145464 GCF_900002895.1 Ercella succinigenes
GAGATGGCTACACAGGCCTTGAAAAATGCCACACTGAATGTGAAGGACACAACCGGCATTGTTATTCACAGCGACTTAGGCAGCCAGTACACAAGCCAGATATTTGAAGACTATGTGACAGACAAAAAAATGCTGCATTCGTTTAGTCGAAAAGGAAACCCCTACGACAATGCTTGTATAGAATCCTTCCATGCAGTCTTAAAAAAGGAAGAAGTCTACGCCACCGTTTATGCCGATTTTGAAGAGGCACAAAAAGCTCTCTTTGAATATATTGAATCCTGGTATAACCGCAAAAGAATCCACGAAGCTCTTAACTACATGACGCCGCAGGAGAAGGAGGAGGAATTTGCAAAAGCGGCCTGAAATCGTTCAACTTTTTCTGTCCAAACTATTGACATAGGTCCATCATACGCCAATGTATGAATGCGTTCTTCTTTATCATAGCTATACTGTAATTGCTTTGATTGTTCGGACAGTCTGAATTTTAGCTTATCACTGCAACCATGACATTGGGTTTAATTTAAACCTCCACACCCCTAAAAACCAAAACTCATTCCTATTTTTACCCCTTGTTTTTCTCAGTCATTTAATTAGACTGATAACTGAGTCAGTCATCTTTGTTTGACAATGAAAGGAAAGGCAAATGAACACACTATTTAAGAGACTAGCCATTGAAAAACAATTGCGCATCATTAACGCAGGCTTGGACATTTTTTCAAAGCATGCATTTAAGGATGCTTTGACAGAAGACGTTGCCAACAAGGCAGGCATTGCCAAGGGGTCTTTGTTTCAGTATTTTAAAAATAAGCGCATCTTTTATCTCTATTTATATGAATACGCCATAGAACAACTTAAGAAAAAAGTGGATGATCAATTTGATTTCGAAGAGAACGATTTTTTTAAGATCATTGAGAAAAGCATGATGCTAAAGTTAAAGTTGCTTCGAGAATACCCTTATTTGTACAATTTTGTCATTCAAGCAAACGATGAAGAAGATGAATGGCTTGCCAATGCAATCATTGAAAAAAACAAAAAATCAGAAGCAGATATGATGGCACGATTGCTTAAAAACATGGATAGGTACAAATTTAAGGAAGGAACAGATATCATCAACTTGATCAAGCGCATCAATTGGTGCGGAGATGGGTTACGTCAGGAGGGTTTGGCACTTGCAAAATCTTATGAAGAGATGGTGGCAGAAGGACTCGATTTGATTGAATTTTTTAAGAAAGCGGTTTATTTAGAAGAATATCTTTAGAAGAAGAGATAATGACTTATGTGAGAGTGCATTTAGAAGGAAAACTGCTCTTAGCAATCGGTGCATCTTTAGGTGGTATCATTGTCATAGAGCTCTTAGTAAAAAATACTTCGAAAATCGATTTTGCTATGAAGTCTGGTGATTTGTATGTTCAGGAAGTCCTGGAACTGATAGGGAGTGCTTAGGATGTTTTACAACGAATATGGGGATAGGAAGAACGAAACTATTGTCTTATTACACTGTGCTGGTGTCTTGGACATGTTTGAATTTATGTATGATTTAAGTCAAAAATATCATTTGGTTGTACCACACATATTGGGCACGGGCAATGAAGTGGAACGGCTCTACAATTTAAATGCGTCGGTGGATGGGATTATTGAAATCATTGAAAGTTTGGGAAAGGACAATGTGTATGTTGTTGGCCATTCTCTAGGTGGTATATTGGCCTTCAGTTTGCTTGCTCAAAGAGAAGATTTGATTAAGAAAGCCATTATCAGTAGTCCAATGTTAAGTGTGTCAAAAATTACTTTACCATTAATGACGACTTATATTCGTGTCATGTACCCACTGCTAAGATCAAAAACAATGGGCAGGATATTTGTTAATTTTTTAAATTTGAGCGAAGAAAAAGAACGTATTTTTTTAGACTATTGGTCAAAAGTTACACTTAAAACTTGGGTGGCTTATTTTTCAGATGGTTTGGATATTGAAGATTTTGCCCATTTTGGCATGGTTAAAACACCAATATTACTTATGAGTGGTGAAAAAGAGTTGAAAGTAATAAAAAAATCAATCAAATCTATTAGTGACTTAAAATCAGATTGTAGGGTTTTAGAAATTGAAAAAATGGGTCACGATCATCCTGTTAAAGCAAGGGAAGGCTTTAGGAAAACTCTTCTTGATTTTTTTAAATTAGAAGGCTCAGGTTTACTATAGTTTGAGTTTAAGAAATCAATGTTTTTAGATGTCTTATATTATTGCAGAAGTGCAAAAAAAGAGGAAAAGCCAGTGCTCCGGCCAAAGTACAGCACTTTTATATGATCGCACTTTCACGACAAGTTGTGATAAACTTTTTTTGTTTGTTAATTAATGCATCTCTTCGTTCCTATGTAAATTCGTTATTTATCTGATGTTTACTCAAAATTTTCCAATTTATGTAAACGTTTAAGTATGTATGTAGGAATTATAGCGGTATCTGTATCGGTGGAAAATGAAAACATGGTTGCTTTCCGGGATTAGCTTGCGCGCAAGCTAAAAGAAAGGTTGTTTGAAAGCATAATTTTCTAGCAATATATACACATTGCACAAATCGAATTGTCAGAAGAGCATATCAATATTTCATTATCGATAACTATATATCGATAACAGAATATCGATATGCTTCATTTATATAACCATTAAACAGTATTCTGATTTATAGTATTTAGTGAAACAGTTAAGGAAAATAGAATTCTGCAAACGTTTGCGTAAATTTGAGTGGAAGTGAAAAGTGAGGAACATTATATGAGTAAGAAAGTAACAATTATTGGTACAGGTAATGTTGGTTCAACAATAGCATATACAATGGCAGTAAATGGAATTGCATCTGAAATTGTCATTATTGATGTTAATAAAGAGAAAGCACTAGGCGAGGCTTTGGATATACGTCAGGGCATTCCTTTTTGCCCACCTGCTACAATCTATGCCGGTAGCTTCAGTGATGCTGCTGAATCAGATATAGTTGTACTTACATCTGGTTTGCCAAGAAAGCCTGGTCAGTCCCGCTTAGACCTTGCACAAACAAATGTTGATATTACAAAAAGCATTATTCCTGAAATTACCAGGTATGCACCTGATGCCGTATATGTAGTTGTCAGCAATCCTGTTGATATTCTAACCTATGTATTCCATAAAGTTTCAGGATTACCCGAAGGACAGATTATAGGATCCGGAACAATTCTTGATACTGCAAGGTTAAGGGCAAGATTGTCTGAGTACTACAAAATAAGTCAGAAAAATGTACATGCTTATGTTTTTGGTGAGCATGGAGATACATCTTTTGTGCCTTGGTCACTGGCAAACATATCAAGTATTGATATTGATAAATACCATGAATGCCTTGAATCTGACAGAATGATTCCAAAGCTTAATTATGAAGAAGTTGAAGAATACATGCGTAAATCAGGTGCCAAAATTATAGACCGCAAAGGTGCAACTTATTATGCTGTTTCAGTTTCTGTCTGCCATATATGTAAATGTCTTTTCAACAGCATTGAGACATCACTTACAGTATCCACAATGATGAAAGGTGAATATGGCATTGAAGATGTTTGCTTAAGTACATTGTCCACTATCGGTAAGGGCGGTGTTTCTGGTAGAATTCTTACACCTCTTACAGAACAAGAGCAAGTTAAGTTGCATAAAAGTGCAGATGCCTTAAAAGGTGTGATAAATAGTCTTAATATTTAATTTCAATATAGAAGAGCTTAGGTACTGGATAGCAAGTGCCTAAGCAGAAATAAGGCGAGGATTCAATAATTGAACACACTAGAAAGATAGACTCATGGATTGTCTAGGCCGGTATTGAGTTGACCGGAAGAGCATAGTCAATGAGTCAATATACAGAAGCTAAATATACATTTGATAAATACGATACACAAAAACACAATTAAAACCTGATTGATGTTGGGTGACTAAGCCGGATAGTCATGCACTAGCCGCACAGTGAACCAGTATTCAAATTCCTCATGGGATCTGAGTATTGGTTTTTTTGAACAAAAATATATCAGTCTAAATATCATGAGTTGATCTTCAAATCTGACCCATGATGCATAAAAAACCAATTAAGTTTTACAAAAGATGTCAAATATGCAAGGAGGTTGAATGTAATGAATAAATATCCAAGTTCTATGGCAACGCAGCATCCAGATAATGCCGATAAATATATAGCAATTCAAAATGAGCCTGAAGAGACGATTCACGCTCTGACATCACAAGAAGATGGTGGTCTTGGAATAGAAGAAATAATGATAGACTTTGAAGGAAAACTGACACCTTATCATCAGCCGATGCAGGTGGCTGTCGGCCTGATAAAAAATGGTCTGGTTCCTGGAAAAGACGTTTTCATCACACCAAGAATACCCAACGCAAAAAAAGAACCGATATTCAGGCAGCTGATGAGTATCATGGCGCTGGTCGAGACAAATGCGCTGGCTTATAAGCAGACACAAGTTCAAGCGATTCGCGAGTCAGTTGTGCCCATGATTGAATCCGGACATGAACTTTCACAACTTTATGACCGTATCAGCTCTGTTATTGAACTGGGAAACAAAAACTATGATGTAAAGTTTTCACCGGACAGCATCAGCATTATACCTCTGCTGGAAAGTGTACCAACACTTGTAAATGCAGATAAAATTCTGGACGAGTATTTCAAAAACACTTCAAGTAAAGGGCTGAAAACAAAAAACATACGTATCATGTTTGCCCGTTCTGACTCTGCCATGTCCTATAGCATGCTTGCATCAGTATTATCGGTTTTAATTGCAATTAACAAGACCTGTGCTTGGGGAAATCGGAATAATATTGAAATCGCACCCATTTTAGGTTGTGGTGCCCTGCCCTTCAGAGGACATATGACAGAAGAAAACCTTGATACATTGATCAATAATTACGCAGGGATTAGAACTTATACAATCCAGTCAGGCATTAGATATGATCATGGCGAGAGCGAAACTACACGTGTTGTTCAAAATCTCAAAACAAAAATTGCCGGGCTCAGCCCCAAATTTTTAACACCTGATGATATTGAACTGATGAAACATTTCATTGGTATTTCTGTAAAACACTATGTTCGTACGTTCATCAAATTAATCGATAAAGTCAACAAGGTTGCGCAGTACATGCCAAAAAATCGTGACCGCCTTTCCAGTACAAAGACTGGTCTGGAATATATCAGAGAAATCGCTTGTATGCAGGAGATTGCAGATTTGGTCAGCGATGCGAAACTCAAGGAAGAATTACTGGCGATCAATACCGACATTGAAAGTGCTGTGCCGCGTGCCATCTCATTTACTGCGTCTCTCTATACATTGGGACTGCCGCCGGAGTTTATTGGTATTGGACGAGCACTAAATGAAATTAAAGAAAAGTATGGTGGTGAAGGGATCAGCAAGCTTTTAAGCTTTTACCCCCAGCTCACAAGTGATCTTACTTTTGCGTCAAAGTTTGTTAATACAAGAATATCAAGAGGAATTATCGACGAAAGTGCTCGGAGTGAATACCAGGAGGACTGTAATATGGTCTGTGAGATTCTAAATATCTGTCAGCTAGATTACGAGGATAATGGCAGCAATGAAAGTAGCGAAGTTGAGTTCTATCACACCCTGCTCAGATCCGTCAGACCCATTTTGCTGCACCTTCTTGGAAAACAGATCGACCTTTTCAGCGACAGTAGAGAAGAGCAAAAAATACTTAATGAGTGGATTATCAAAATGGGCAAGATCAGAGGTAGCCTAGGCTGACAAGCATAATAGATGAGGAGGGACAGTATTGGCTGATGTTAAACAGCGTAAAAATGAACTGAATCAGGATCTGATCAAATATAATCCGAAGCTGTGGGCAATCAATCTGCCGTTTAGAGACTATACCATAAGGCGGGAAGATCTGATTCCAGCTTTGGCCGGCACTATCGGTAAAATATCACTTGTTGCTGCGTTTGCTATGGCCTGGGCAACGGGGTTAGGAATTACTGACCATACTTTCATCACAGAAAACGTCAGATTGGAAATAATAATAGCCAGTATATTCGCTCTGTTTTTTAGTGGATTTATCAATCCATCTGCCAGCCCGCCTGGAACACTGGCACCTTTAATACCGCTTGTGCCGGTCATGATCGCAGCAGGCGTTCACCCAGTACCTTTTGCCATTATGATCAGCCTGGCCGGCTTCACATTTGCCAGAAACGGGTATTTTCAGGATATAGTGAATATTAACGGAGCCGGTACCAAGGCAGGCATCCTGCTTCTTTTTGGTGTCATGGGGGTAACCAGCTCACTGCAAAATCTTCGGACATGGGCAGCAGGCAGCGGAAAAGACAGCTTGTTTTTTGCTGTGATTTTTTTAGGGGTGATTCTCTACCTTTTGCTGACAAGATTGAACGCAAAATGGCTGATCATTCCCGCTAGCGCATTACTTTCTCTGATTATCGCATCGCTTTACGGACTATTCCCCTCATTTGAGACAAGTCCTGGACTGCCGATTATTAATCCCGTTTACTGGTGGAATGATAGATGGGGAATCGGTTTTGGTCTTAGCCTTCCAAATTTCATAGCTGCAGCACCCTTCGCGCTGCTGGTAATGACTATGTGGCCGCTTGACGCACTTGCGATCAAAACATTGCAGGAGATGCATTATCCACCCAAAACGGAACGTGCGATGCTTAACATGAATGCCACATTCATCGTCGTGACAATAAGAAACCTAGTAGGTGTTCTGTTGGGCGGTGCTCAGACTGCGGCTGTATGGCGCAGTTTTATGATCCCTTTGGCAACTGTAAAAAGACCCATAGGTGGTAGTGCGTTTTTACTTGGTTTCATAGGAATAGGATTCGCGCTGCTGGGATTCCCCATTGATATATCAGTATTTCCAGCGCTTGTCTGGCTTGTGCTTTTGCTTGGTGTTTTCCTGCCCATGCTGGAAATTGGTCTTAGCGCCATTCAGGACAAAACAACTGCTTCCGTTGCACTGATATGCTTTGTCCTGGGTATTGCGATCAGTCCTGTCGTCGGCTGGAGCTTTGCAGTTCTAATCGAAAATTTCAATTTGATCACGAAAAGCGGCAATGGCCGCATATTAACCTCCCGGGATAAGATATTGACAATCGTTGTATTTCTTGTTTCAATCATGGCCTACTGGATTGCTCTGTAACTGTATTGCATAGCATTTAGAAATTTTATCAATTATGTAATAAAACAAAGAAGCCCACCGAACAGCAGTAACGGCTGTTTGGAATGTAAGCTGTCTTCGTAAAATACCTCCGGAGAAGGAAAATCAGCAGATAGAACCTTCTGTTTTTTTCAAACATCAAAAGGACATAAATAAGTGTTTGCAGCACTAAAGGGATTATAGTCATCACGTAAAACCATTTTCCTCAAATAGCTGGTCCATATATGCCTTGCGCACCTTTGCATAAAGTCGCCGTGAAACCGGTACCACGTTACCTGTATAAGTCACGATATCTGTAGAGCGAAGTTCCTGTATTTGCCATAGGTTGACGATAAAAGCCCTGTGTACGCGAATAAATTCCGATCTTTGTAAAAGGGCGTTTTCATATTCAGAAAGCGGTGCAGCCAGTTTTCGTACACTACCATCCGTCAAATGAAATAACAGTGTTCTGTTGGTGACTTCCACATAGGCAAGCCTGAAGAAAGGAATTTTAGCCATGCCATTTTGAAATTTGACGAACAAGCCGTCATCTGGTTTTTGAGCAGTGCGAAACAGTCTATCCAGAATTGGAAAAAGATTATCTGCCGTGACAGGCTTCAGTAGGTAGGCAAATGCTTCTACTGAATAACTTTCCACCGCGAACTCCGGTGACGAGGTCAAAAAAGCGATCTTAATGTTTTCGTCAAACTCCCTGACTTCATGGGCAATCTCCATCCCGTTTGCCAGCGGCATCATGATATCCAAAATTAGAAAATCAAAACTGCATTTGCGTGCATCCTCCAGAATCGCAATACTATCCGAGTAAGTGATGTAAGTAAAACACGCTTTCGTCTTGTCTCGATAGTCATTCAGAAAATCCGAGAGCTTATTCAGATCATGAATATCATCATCACAAACAGCAATACGCATATTTGATCGCCCCCATTCATAAATGTAAAAACATAATTTCCTATTCTACCATAAATTGCTTGGGTGAATAACTCCTTCATGACCTTTTACGTCATAAAACACCACCGTTCATACATAAAAGCGTTTTGCTGAACAAATCCTACTATTATTATATTGTGGGGCATTAACTTGGGCGGAGAAATTGCTTTGGCAATAACGTAGCCGTAAATAGGTTATGTCCCTCTGGCATTGATGGAGGAACAGAAGCAATATGTTATTAATATTTATTTCCTAAATAGAAGGAGGGTATGTTCATGCCAGTCTGGATTGCCTGGGTAATTGCCGGGATAAGTACAGCGGGGTTGGTGGCTCTCTGGTTTGTAACAGCTCACAGGGAGTTGTTGCAGGCAAAACGAAGTGTGGAAAATTCTATCCGGCAAATCAGTATTCACAAGGATGGATATGCAGAGATATACGAAGGACCATACAAAGGAGCTGCGACTCATTCCCTGAATGTAAGCCGGACTATCTACTGCGAAGCGGTAAAAAACTATGAAGCAGTCCGATACAAGCCTGTAAACAGGCTTCCGGCTTTTCTGTTAGGCTATCGAGCCATCCAACATGTAGATGCAAAATGATATACAGAAATGGAGAGGAATAATTATGAAAAAACGATTACTAAGTGGATTACTTATCCTGTGCATGGCACTTACTATACTGCCGGTTTCGACAATGGCAGACTCGCCTAAAACTCAATGGGGCGTGGTTACAGCAGATGGTACGAAGCCTGATACGTGGGTAGGCAACGGTTCCCTAGAAGATGCTGTTACCTACGCAAATGGATTAGAGGAGGGTATAGCGTATATTGAGCTTCTATCTGATGTAGTAGCCGATACGGTAACCTTTATGCAAGGTGCTACTACTCTGGATCTAAACGGCAGAACGCTAAGCGGCACGTCGCTAAGCGGCGCCATTAGGATAAATAGCGGTACGCTGACCATTGCTGACAGTAGCGATGGCGGAAGCGGTACTGTCAGTCGTCAAACCATTGATAGCAATAGTGGCACAATTAATGTTAATGGCGGCAACCTTGTTGTTGATGGCGGTACTATCATAAATACCAGTACTAATAATAACCAGCATACAATTTTTATTTCCTCTGGCAACGTAACCGTTAACGGAGGCAAGGTAGAAAGAACGGATTCATCTATGATGAGTGGTCAGAGATATGCGATTTATAATGATGGTATCGGCACCGTGAGCGTTAACGGCGGTGAAATAAGTGGAAACAACACTACGATTTACAATAAAGGAACTGTGAGTGTGACTGATGGCGAGGTAATCAGCAACTATTTAACAGTAATTTTCAACGAGAATACGGGTACTGTGAACATAACTGGTGGTACGGTGCAAGCTGTGGATTCTAATGCTAATGCATACGCTATTCGTAACAGAGGTAGTGTGCTTATTGGCGGCGGTGAATTAAGCGGTTTCCATGCGATTTACTGCGAAAATAGCAGCACTGGCAACACAAGCATAAGCGGAGGCAAAGTAAGAGGTACCGGCCATAGTGGCTATGGTGTTTATGCCGTTGGTTATGGCAACATAAGCATAAGCGGAGGTGAGATAAGCGGCACAGATGGTGCAATTTACACCGAAAGATCAAGCAATATAAGCGTGACCGGCGGCATACTAAGCAGCAGACGCAGTGTGATTTTCACTACACAATTTAGTTCCGGCAGTGTTAGCGTGACCGGCGGCCGGGTTGAAAATATTGGTGATGATATTGCGATTTTCCATATGGGCAAAGGTAAACTCACTATCGGTGGTACTGCTCTTGTCACCGGTAGACCCGTATCCCTCTATAGCGAATTGAGTACGATTTATATAACAAACAATGCTTCGCTCGAAATCACCGGAGGCACAGTGGAGAACACCAATACAGGCACTGCGATATATGTGGATAGTGGAAGTGTGTCCGTTAAAAGTGATTCATCTATTACCATCAAGGGTGCTGGTAAGGCCATGTCCATGGCACCGGGATTGACCGATACCATTGTAAAAACAGCCGCTACGGATATAAACGGTACAGACGGTGTTGAAACATATAATCCTGATAATATCAACAACTACAAGTACCTGGAGTTTGTGCCTATAGTTGCGAAAATCGGTAGCACGAGCTACGCCACGGTGCAAGAGGCGATAGATGCGGTTGAGAATAATCAGACCATTACGCTTCAGAGGGACAGCACAGAGAAGATTTATATCGATGAAGAAATCAACCATTACTTCACTCTAGACCTAAACGGCAAAACTTTAAGCGGTGGCAGCAACAGCATGGACAGCAGCACCATAAGCTACAACGGCGGTGGCGTGTTGACCATTACTGATAACAGTAGCACAGGCGGCAAAATTACGAAAGAAGATACACTTTCAGACGATGGTGCTGTGGTTCAAAGCAGCGGTAAAGGTAAGATCATTGTAAAAGGCAAGGCCACCATATCCGCCGACAAAGTTGAATCCATCTATATTGCTGATGGTGCGGGTACGGCTGACGACGTTGTGCTTGAAATTGACGGGGGTACTGTTGGCAGCTCATCCCAATCCTATGCCATCAGAAACGAGAGCTTAGGCAAGGTGCTCATACTCGACGGCTTGATAACAGGCAGTACGGGAATATCGAGTACAGGTACAGGAGAAATAATCGTAGAAGGTGGTACAGTTAAAGGCAGTGAAGATCATGCCATCGTCAATAGTAATGGCATCTTGACCCTCAAAGGCGGCACGGTGGAGAACATGGCAAGCAGCCACGCTGAGGCAATCTCTTGCAATCAACTAAAGATTGACCACGTCGATACGATAGTCATTAAGAGTGGCAAGCAAGCCATGAGCCATGCCCCTGCTTTGCCGGAAAATTCGTCAAGCTATCAGTGGCGCTCATCAGGTGACGGAGTATTTGCCGTAGGACCGTATATTTGGAGTTCCAGCCATACTTATGTGGAGATCCGTGTTGCCTATGCTGTGACCTATCAGCCCGGCACAAATGGCACAGGCAGTCAGGTAATAGATAACAAGGCACAGGGTATCCCATTGACACTAAGAGGCGTTACCTTTACCCGTGAGGGATATACGCAAACCGGCTGGGCCACTACTGACGGCGGAGCAAAAGCCTTTGACCTTGATGGCAGCTATACCAGCAATGAAGACATCACCCTGTATCCTGTGTGGAATGTCAACACTTACTCTGTGACCTATCAGCCCGGCACAAATGGCACAGGCAGTCAGGCAACAGAAAGCAAGACACACGGTGTTTCGTTGACACTAAGAGGCGCTATATTTACCCGTGAGGGCTATACGCAAACCGGCTGGTCCACCACTGACGGCGGAGCAAAAGCCTTTGCCCTTGATGGCAGCTATACCGGCAATGAAGACATCACTCTGTACCCTGTGTGGAATGTCAACACTTACTCTGTGACCTATCAGCCCGGCACAAATGGCACAGGCAGTCAGGCAGCAGAAAGCAAGACACACGGTGTTCCGTTGACACTAAGAGGTGCTATATTTACCCGTGAGGGCTATACGCAAACCGGCTGGTCCACCACTGACGGCGGAGCAAAAGCCTTTGACCTTGATGGCAGCTATACCGGAAATGAAGGCATCACCTTGTACCCTGTGTGGATGCAGAACGCACCCAACACCTACACCGTGACCTACCAATCAGGCATTGGCTATACTGTTAGAATGCAAGATGGTGTTTCCTCTCCCGTGAACCACGGCGGCAGCTTTAGCTTTAGCATAGTCATTACTAACGGATATCATAAAGGTGATGACTTCGCGGTCAAGGCAAATGGTAAACTGCTTACGGCAAATGGCGGCGGTGTGTATACCATTTCCAACATCACGCAAATACAAACTGTAACAGTGGAAGGTGTGGTAGAAGATATTTCCGTACCTGCACCGTCACCAATGCCCACCCCCTCGCCTATCACCCTGCCTACTCCCTTGCCTACTGATACAGTGTATAATAATCTGAACAAATCTGATGCCACCATTTGGTTGACAGGAAGTGGCTTTATGGACGATGATTTGTTGATAACACAAGCCCTTAACAGCGGTAGCGTTTATAATGACATGCTCAAGCTGGCAGACGGGAATGATGTATTATGGGTATACGATATTTCTTTGAAAAACGGCACGAAATCCCTTGACAACGCTATGTACCTGACATGTGCCCTAGAGGAAAAATACGCCGGGCAGGCGTTTACGCTAGTACATAAAAAGGAGGATGGTACCTTAGAATTTTTCTATGCCACTGCAGGCGCGGACGGCAATGTTAAGTTTGGACCTCTTTATGGTCTTTCACCCTTTATGTTGGTGAAAGGAACCCTGCAGGATGGACTGAGCCATATCCCTAAGACTGGTGAGGTTAGCTTTCCATGGATCTGGTGCTTACTGGCCTGTGTCTGTGCAGCAAGAATTGTTGTGGTAAGCATTCTGGGTAAAAGAAAAAAAGCTCTTATACATTAAAGAGATAATGACAGAACGGGTGGAGGCGGTTCGCCGCCCCACCTGCTTCTATTTGAACTGAGGAAACAAAATGATGATGCACACCACTTTTTTTGAGATCGTTGAAAGCCTGCCAAAGGGTGTGCATTGTATTTTCTTGATTAACAGCAAATATTCCTGGATATTATCTTGCCCCAGCTATTCACGGATCATCGTATTTATCGTTTGAATTTGCTTTGGCTTATCATTCACTTATTCCAGAAGGAGTATATAGTTTCACATCGGCAACTTTTGAAAAAAATGAAAAAATATGAAACAGGGTTTGGTCTTTTTGTGTATAGGGATGTTCCGAGTAATGTATTTCCAGCAGGTGTAAATTACCATTCAGAGTCAGGGTATGGGTTTATGATCGCTTCCCCGGAAAAAGCTTTGTGCGACGAACTCTATATTATTTCTCCAGTACAAAACAGAAAAAATTGGCACAGCGATTATGTTTTCTATAGGACAAAAGGTACCAGAGTTAACCTGAAGCATCTAAAAGCAAGACTTATCCAATCTGGCTTTATAGCCACCGAAGAAATTGATATATCAGATGTTAAAAATATGCTAAACGAACGTTTCGGGAAAATCGATTATACACAAGCCAAACAAGATGTGGTTCCTTTCATTAAGAACACTGCTGCCTTAGATATTTGGAAAGAAGAATTTTTTTGTAGCATAACAGAAGATATTGCAGCCGAATAAATATTGTAATAATGATTATTTGAATTGAGTTAGGTTATTTAATAAGTACATTGTATAACTAATACGTTTAGGCGGTGTTGAGACACAACTTGTGTTGAGAGTATTAAGCTAATTTATGAATAGTAATAACATATTAAATTAAGAGGGTTGTTTTAACTGAAACTCATAGCTCAGTTAATATCTGCTTTAATTAGAAAATTTGTTAACTGCTGATAAAGAGCATCCATTTCATCCACTCCTTGGTCTTTTACATACACAATGTTAGGAATAACCATTATTCCAGAAAAGCAATTTGATAACAGTTCTGTATTGATATCGAAATTTAATTTGTAATTCTTTACTTTGAACTTATGGAAAACAGTCCTGTATGGAATAAACCCTGATGAATGAATAATTGCATTTCGAACCGTCCTAATAACTTTAAGTCGTGATTTGAGTTTTCGCCATTCGAGAAATAGCTGGTTGCGGCGGCCTTTTAAGCTATAAAAATGTGCATCTGCTTTTTCAATCAAATGATCACTCAATATGCTCATTTTCTCTAGTAATATTTCGTTTTTACCGGTAATATTACTTTCTGCAGGTTGAAGTGTATTGATTTCTGTCTGTCTTTCATTTGCCTTGCAGATAAAGCTAAGTAGTGAGCTTTCTATAGAACTCCAGTAATTTAGCAGTATATGATATCGTCTAATGATTGGTATTGTAACTTGCTCAATCCAAAGTCGCTCAACTTCATTTTCATATTGTGGTGAAGGGAGCGAATCTGAACTACCTCCTTGTGCAAGCCTTAATGCTTGAGCCGCACATAGCTGAAACTGGTAATGCACTTCAGCATTTGTTTTTGTGGTTTTCATAATAGTTGTGTCGAATGGTTCTATGTAAATATTTAAATTCAAAACTTTAGCTAGGGATTCCCTTATTTTTTCGATTTTATTTTGATCTTGTTCCTTGTAAAAATAATCCGTAAAGAAATAATTGGGAGGAAGCCTAAGTTTTCTCTCATTTACCATTTTATGTATAGCATTACATGTTGCTTTGCCCATAACGATAAGTAATTCAGGGTTTAATGCGTCAATTTCTTTCTGAAGGAATTTTTCTCCACATCTTGTGTGCGTAAATTTATCCATTGCATATTTGCCATCTTTTTTTCGCAACATATTTTTATCATAGCATTTGTGAAAACTTGTCCAATAAATACCATCTCTGTCGAATAATTTTTGAAAATCATCTTCAGTTAATCCTCTTTTCCCAAAAAGTGAATAAAGAAGATTCCGAACAAACCTCACTGATATCAACGGAAAATAGAAGGAGCTACATAATATGGAATTACATCTTCCATTAAAATATGCGCAATTTCTTTGGGGGTGGCCTAATAAATTTATTGAACGTATGGAGTTTGTTAACACTCGAGTTGTAGTTGTTGCAGGAGAAGGAAGGTTGTCTGAAGGATTTGATACGAAAGAAAGTCTTAGTCAAATTCCAAAAAACTACAACGGATATATTTGGACAAACAGGATTGATATAATCACCAATTAGTAGAAAAATAGCATCAAAAACAAATAAAGAGGTTGAGTTTATGTGGATGATTCTTTATCGCTATTGCCTTAATGTTTTCATTTGTTGTAGGCTTATTAATTACAGCAATCAGCGATCTTATTAATAGCGCGATTCTCCAGTGGATAGGAATAGTATTATTTTTTGCGTTGCCATATTTGCACTTATATATTCAAATACAGGAAACAGATTTATGAAGTAAGACGCATCATTTATAGAGTACGAATATTGGAAAGACCTAGCTCAATCGGAAATTAACCAGCCTTACTTGCCATAGGTTCTTAACTGGTTTTATGCGAAATTTTTGCGATAAGTTGTTGGCGATAAACCAAAATTTTTACGAAACAGTCTAGAAAAGTAGTTAAAATCATCTATGCCACAATGTTCAGATATTTCCATAATACTTTTGTCAGTATTTAGAAGCAGTTGGCTTGCTTTATCTAAGCGCGCGACTTGAATATATTGGCCTAATGTCATACCAAATTCATTTTTTATTGCACTGTATATACTGTTTTTACTTAAGAACAGCGCGCGTGCTAATATATCTGCATTAATCTCATTATTTATGTTAATCCTAATATATTCTACTATACGTCCGACGGTGTCCTCTCTTTTTGTTATCATGCCTTTTGCAATTATATGATCAGCAATTGTAAGTACCAGTTCTGACAAAGCAATCAGTTTTTTCGTTCCTTTAATAGCTTCAAAAACTTTGTCTTTATTTAATTTGGAAGTGATGTTTTTTGTATCGCGCATTGAAATATCAATCTGCAAGTCATCAACTTTTGCTATATAAATTACTGCAACTGGAACAAACATATCACTATCAAATAAAATAACTTCTATTGATACACTAAGATCGTACCTAAAATGAATTTGAACTTGAGCATTTTCTGTATTTGCAATCTCATATGTAAAGGTTATTGTTTCTGCATTTAGATAGCCCTTGAAGTCAGGATCGATAAATGCACCTCCATGACTGCTTCCGTCTAGATAGTATATCTGAATTTTAAGACCTGATAACACCTGAAGATTACTGATACACTTGACTATAGCTAACGTATCGATTTTTAAACTACCGCTTACCATGATCTTCCTCCTAAATGAACTTAAGTAGAATTGTGCTACATTTACACTTTTTTGTACTATTATGGTTAAGAATGCTCTGTTAAACTAAAGCCAACTCTTTATTAGCTTAACAAAATATTTGAAACGTTTCAAATAGGTTTAGATAATTATAGCATGATGTGCTAAGCAAAATAAAGAGATGAACTTTGAAAAGTAAATTTTTTTGCTATATTTTTGAAACGTTTAAGTGATTCTGCTTGTTATGTTTTACGCTCTGCGCTATTATTTATTAAAGAGTAAATTGATAGATCAGTTGCATACTTAGAATATTAGATTAACAATAACAGGAGAATAAATATGAAAGTTACTATAAAAGATGTAGCAAGAGCAGCGCAGGTTTCTGTAGCAACAGCTTCAATGGCGCTTAACAACCGTCCTGGAATTAAGAAGGAAACACGGGACAAGGTTGTTAATGTTGCAAAGGAGCTAAATTATTACCCTGATTATTCTGCTAGAAGCCTTGTTACACGAGATAGTAACAGCTTGGGATTGATTATTCCAGAAATACAAAATCCTTTCTACAGTGCAATTGTTGATTACATGACTCAGCTTGCAGAGGAGCGTGGTTACCAGATGCTACTGGCAATATCGAACAACAGTAGTCATCAGGAGAAGGCTTATATTGAAATGTTTCTGTCAAAGAGAGTTAAAGGAATAATAATTGTCCCTATGATTGCGAATGATCCTGATATCCGGCATATAGATATGATTAGAAATGCTGGGGTACCACTTGTTTTCTGTACAGAAAACTATGGCGAATGTAAAGAAGCGACAGTAATGTGTGATTTTGTTAAAGGTCAATATGATATTACAAAATATTTAATTGCAAAAGGATTAAAAGTGTTTAGTTTCGTAAGTACTAACATGAATGTTAAGTTTGCGAAGTTAAGATACCAAGGGTTTGTAGCAGCAATCAAAGAGGCCGGGTTGACTGTTGATCAGGATAGAGTATTCTTGCTTGATCATCCAAGATATCCAGAAGCATATCAAATAACGGATAAGATTATTCAAAACTTGCCGGAGGCTATTGTATGCATTAATGATATTATGACTATTGCAATACTAAAGCGACTTTATGAGAAAGGGATAAAAATCCCAGGTGATGTCTCTTTGGCAGGATTTGATGACATGATGTTTTCTGAGTTAGTTCAGAAGCCTTTAACTACTGTAAGGCATCCTCTCGATAAAATATGTAAGATGTCAATGGATTTACTTGAAGAACAAATGAAGAATGGCGGCTTAAATGAAGATAAACAAGGCAAAGTATACTTGGTCGAGCCACAACTGGTAATTAGGGAAACGACGATTTAATACCATTAATTTTATTAGTTCTGAAACTACTAATTTGTGAGGGTTGCTACTGATTAATTGAAATTCATTCAAATTTAATTTTTACATTTAACTGTCGTATGTGTGATGGTTTATTTTCCGACTATTTGACTTAGTGTCAAAAGTCTTATTAAGTGTACCCCTGTAATTGGGATAAAAAAGATTTTTATGTCTGTTCGGCATGGAAATAAAAATTCAGTTGCTAAAAACGATACAAAAAAGAGGAGGAAATCAAATGAAAAAGACACTTGTTCTTATTGTCGCTCTCGCTATGATACTGTCACTGGCTATTGTTGGATGTTCAGACACACCTGGCGGTGAAACAACAACTACAGCTGCGCCAACTGGTGATAGTAATGAAACTGAGGCTCCCGGAGATGAAACTACAGCTCTTGAAGACACAAATGGTGATGGCAAAGTAACTATTGGAATGTCAATTCCACAGTTAGCAAATCCTTACTTCGTATCAGTAATGAATGGCGTCCAGGCACGTTGTGATGAACTTGGTTGGGAACTTACTGTTGTAGATGCTGGTTACGATGTAGCTAAGCAAGTATCTGACTTCGAGAATTTTGGCAATCAAGGTGTTGATGCTGTTATAGCATGCCCAATTGATTCAAATGCACTTGTTCAGGTAGTTGATCAGTTGCAAGAAAAAGGCATCATGGTTGTTTCATTTGCGCAGATAATTGATAATGCAAACGCCATTCACACATTAGACGAATATACGTATGGTGTAGCAATAGGTGAAAACGCTGCAAAATGGATCAACGAGAAGCTAGACGGAAAAGCTCAGGTTTTGATTATTTCACAGGATAATGTTGAAGCTGTTGTCCAAAGAGGTAACGGCATTCAGGATACAATCGAAAAGCTTTGTCCAGATGCTGAAATAGTGGCAAGACAAGCTGGCGATAATCCAGAAAAAGGTATGGAAATTACAGAGAATATCATGCAACAGTATCCAGATGTCAAGGTTATCACTGGTAATAACGATGCAGGCCCTCTTGGTGCTTATGAAGCTGTTATTGGTATGGGTAAAGCAACTGAGGACTTCTACATTGGCGGTGGTGATGCAACACCTGAAGCAATTGAAAAAATGAAAGAACCAAATAGTATCTATCGTGCAACTGTTGATCTTGCTCCATATGTTACAGGCATGAATACTGTTGATTCAGTTCTCGATATGATTACAAATGGTATACCCGACGAAGCCCCTGTATCATACTTCCCAATGGATCCAGTGTGGCAGGAAGATGTTCTTGCTGGTTGGACACCTAAAGGTTGATTCCAGATCACAGGTACTAACTATAAACAGGCAACTGGTTGTGCTCCCTCTTGGAGGGAGCACATGTCAGCTGAAATAATAGCAAATCAATCAAATGATTTGAACTGGAGGTAATAGATGCAGGGGACTGTACTTGAAGTAAAACATCTAAGTAAATATTACGCTGGTGTAAAAGCCTTGGATGATGTTTCTGTATCATTTCTTGAAGGAGAGGTTCATGCTTTAGCAGGCGAGAATGGTGCTGGCAAGTCGACCCTGATCAAGCTAATCACGGGTGCAGAAACCCCAACAGCAGGAGAAATTGAGCTTTTCGGTGAAAAATATGACAAGATAGATCCTGTCTGGGCTTTTAACAATGGTGTTGCTGCAATATATCAGGAATTTAATCTGGTACCATACTTGACTGTTGCCGAGAATATTTACTTCGGTAAAGAATTTACAAAAGGCATATTTGTAAATAAAAAGGCTATGAATGATGCTGCTAGGAAATCATTAAAGGATATGGAAATTGAACTAAATCCTTCAAGTGTTGTGGCTGAACTGGGTGTAGCATATCAACAAATAGTGGAAATAGTTAAGGCGGTATCCGCAAACTCTAAAATATTGATTATGGATGAGCCAACAGCACCTCTGACAAACAGAGAAACAAAAGTTTTAATGCGCTTAATCGAAAAACTTAAAAAAGCAAATGTAACGATAATCTATATTTCACACAGAATGGAAGAGATTTTCGAAGTTTGTGATCGTGTCACAGTAATGAGAGATGGCAAGTTTGTCACTACTCAAAGCACTAAGAACATAAATAGAAAAGAACTTATATCATATATGGTAGGCCGTGAATTAGGGGAAGATTATCCGTTGAGAACTGAACCAATTGGTGATACGGTTCTCGAAGTTCATAAAATTTGCACTGCGAAGATCAAAGATGTTTCTTTTGCGTTGAGAAAAGGTGAGATACTTGGATTTGGTGGTCTTGTCGGTGCCGGCAGAACAGAAGTTATGCAAGCGATATTTGGTGCAGACACAATAAATAGTGGCGAAATTAGGCTAAATGGAAATAAGGTTAAAATCAAAAATCCTGGGATCGCACTTGATAAAGGAATTGGGTTAATACCAGAAGATAGAAAGCGACAAGGTGTACATCTTGGACTTTCCGTTCGTAACAATATTTCTTTCAGTTCGCTCAAGGAAATGAGTAGAGGTCCATTTATTGATAAGAAGAAGGATTTAAAAGTATCTGACGAGTATTGTAATAAATTGAGAATTAAAACTCCTAGTATCAACCAGCTTGTGAAAAATCTCTCAGGTGGTAATCAGCAGAAGGTAGTCCTGGCAAAAGTCTTGGCAACTCAGTGCGATGTAATTATCTTTGATGAGCCTACACGAGGCATTGATGTTGGTGCCAAACAGGAAATATACAATCTAATGAGACATCTGGCCGATGTTGAAAAGAAAAGCATCATTATGGTTTCATCTGAAATGCCAGAATTGATTGGTATGAGCGATAGAATTTTAATAATGAGGCTTGGGAAAGTAGTCGGTGAAATTGAACGGAAAGATTTCTCACAAGAACTAATTCTTGAATATGCATCTGGAATATATGGAGGTTGATCATGAGTATAAAAGTTGATACAAAAAAGATCAAAGAAATTCTAACAAACTATGGAATAATTTTTGTGCTATTAATTTTGGTTATAGTATTCTCAACACTTTCGGATAGATTTTTGATGAGAGATAATATATTTAATATCTTGAGGCAGGTTTCTATAGTAGGTATTATTTCTGTAGGTATGACCCTGGTTATGTTGACTGGAGGAATTGACTTATCTTGTGGTTCTATTGTGGGATTGTCCGGTGTAGGTGCTGCTCTTATGATGACTGATGGTGCAATGAATCCTGTATTAGCATCAGTCATCATGTTGGTAGTAGGTATTATTCTTGGTCTTGCTAATGGTTTCTTTATTTCACAGCTTAAGGTTCCACCATTTATTGCAACACTTGGTATGATGACTTCTATTAGAGGAATTGCCTACATTATCACAGGTGGACTGCCAGTTTTCGGCTTTAATCGCTCATTTACAAGACTAGGGCAAGGATATGTTGGTGTAATTCCTGTGCCTGTTCTCTTCATGGCGGGTGCTTTCATTCTAGGTTATATCTTATTATCTAAAACCAGAATAGGACGACATATTTACGGTGTTGGTGGCAATGAAGAAGCATCAAGATTATCTGGCATTCAAGTAAAAAAAGTTAAGTTTTTTGTTTATGGAGCTGCTGGTTTTATGAGTGCTCTAGCAGGTATTGTTCTATTGGCTCGTGTTAATTCAGGCCAACCTAATGCAGGTAATGGGTACGAGATGGACGTTATTACTGGTGTTGTTCTTGGCGGTGTTAGCATGTCGGGTGGACAGGGAAAAATTGCAATGGTCATAGTTGGCGTTATGATTATGGGAATTCTGACGAATGGAATGACTATGCTTTCAATCAATGAGTATATTCAGCAGTTTGTAAAAGGCCTTGTTCTTATTGCTGCAGTTGCACTGGATAGCATGATAAAGAACCAAAAAGCAATTAAGAAAACTGTCTGAATAGATATTACAACCTTATGCAAATAGAAAAAGATTATTATGTTTCCAATTTCAATAAAAGAGGTGCTAAATGAAAAGATCAGAAATAAATCAAATTATGCGCGAAGCAATAGAATTCATTAACGAACACAACTTCAAACTGCCGCCATTTGTTACTTGGACATATGAAGATTGGAAGACTAAAAATAGTGAGTATGATGAAATCAAAGACAATATGCTGGGTTGGGATATTACAGATTTTGGAAGTGGAGATTTTAATAAGACTGGTCTACTTATGATCACACTACGTAACGGAAATTTTCATGATCCCAAGTATAAAAAACCATATGCAGAAAAGTTGCTTATTAGTGAAGAGGGTCAGATAACGCCATACCACTTCCACTGGAAAAAGATGGAAGATATCATCAATAGAGGTGGCGGTACACTTGTTGTTAAATGCTACAATTCTGGCGAAAATGAAGAGATATTAGATACACCAGTTACAATTTATATGGATGGAAGAACGTTTGAAGTTCCTGCAGGAGAGCGAATTGAAATTCATCCAGGGGAAAGCATTACCTTACCTACCGGCCAATATCACTCGTTCTGGGCTGAAGGAGGGAAGTGTCTGATTGGAGAAGTGTCAGTTATGAATGATGATAACGTTGATAATAGATTTCATGAGATCACTGGTAGATTTCCTGAGATCGAGGAAGATGAGCCGATATTGTATCCACTGTTTAGCGAGTACCCTAATATGCCTAAGAAGTGAAGTGTGCTCAAAAAAAGTAATAACAAAATGTAATCGCTTGGGCAGGTATAATCATAATTAGTATGCACGATATTGTGTCGGCCTAATTCTTAAGTACTTGCTTGAGCGATTTTTTATAAAAATCGACCAATAATAAAAAATAGGAGAAAGAATTATGCCAGTAATAATTGGGAAAAAGAATGTTTTAGCAGTTTATGCTGAAGCTGCTAAAAATAAATGGGTTATCCCCTGTTTTTGTACTGAAAATCTGACTACAACCGAAGCGATATTGACTGCAGTGAAAAAGCATGGTGAAAAAATTGGTAGGGTAGATATTCCTGTTAGTATAGCAATAACCAATTTATATAAGGGTCGTCAGCAATCGGTTAATTATACCCATACACAAAATTGGGAGATGGGTATTAAGTTGTTCCTTAACGATATACATACACTCATGTCCGAATTCTCGCCTTTTGCCAATATTAGAGTGATAATTCATCTGGATCATATACAACATGATACTGATATTGAATTGCTGAATTGGGACATGAAGCAATTTTCATCAATTATGTATGACGCTTCAACTGTTCCATTCGAGGAGAATATGCGTCTTACTCGAAAGTTTGTTGAGCTGCATGGTGAGGAAATTGTAATTGAGGGAGCCTGTGATGAAATAAAGGAAGCAAGTGATTATACAGCTAATGGTGATGACTTGACTACAGCTTCAAGAGCAAAAGAGTATCTGGAGACAACCGGCGCAGATATGTTTGTGGCTAATTTAGGAACAGAACATCGTGCAACAGCTTCTACACTTCATTATCGAGGTGATTTAGCACAAGAGATTAAGAATGTCACTGGTCAGAAGACTGTACTTCATGGAGCTTCGTCAGTTAGCACAGAAGAAATTGCCGATTTGTTTCACGACGGCATTTGCAAGGTCAATATATGGACGACACTTGAACGTGATACCACACCTGTTCTTGTGGAGCAGCTAATCCGGAATATTGATAAGATCATACCCCATGACATGATAATAAATCTCCAACAGCAAGGCCTTCTTGGTGACTCAATAAGCTGTAAAAACAAACCTGATATTGGTTTTTATACTAGTGTTTATAGGCAGACAATTATTTATCAAAAAATGCAAGAAATAGTTACCAAATATCTTGAAATCTGGTACAAGTAATTTTTGTTTTTAAACAGCAGCAAAATATGTTGCTTTTCAAGATATATATGGAGGAATGAAATGGCGTTACTGGGAATAGATGTTGGTACCTCAGGATGTAAAGCAAGCTTGTTAAATAAGGAAGGCAGAATTATAGATTCAGCCTACCTAGAGTATGATAACAAGAAAGCACGGGAGGTACACGGTGAACAAATAGATCCTGAACTTATTTGGAGTTTTGTTCAACAGGTCATTCGTCAGGTTATTACACAAACTGGCATCTTTGAAATTGACTCAATTGGCGTTACCTCTTTTGGCGAATCAGTCATCTTTATTGATGAAAAGGGTAATAGTCTTGCTGATAGCATATTTTACTTCGATACTCGGGGTGAAGAGCAAGTAGAGTGGATGTATCAGAATCTTAACATCGAAGATTTCTATCACACTACTGGTGTTTCACCAAACTCTACATATTCGTTGGCAAAGATAATGTGGGTTCGCAAGAATCAACCGGAAGTCTACGAGAAAACCTGGAAGATACTTCTCTTTTCTGACTTTATACTGTATAGATTAGGTGCGGTTGTCCATTGTTCGCCATCTTTGGCAGCAAGAACAATGGCTTTTGATGTATTCAATATGAGTTGGGCAGAAGAGATACTTGCAAAATGCCAGATTGACAAGAATTTGTTTGCAGATGTATTACCATCTGGCAGTATAGCTGGGGAAATCTCAAAAACAATAGCCGATGAACTTGGTATAAAGAGTAAACCCAAATTGGTGGTAGGTGGACATGATCAGGTGTTTGCTGCTTTGGGAGCAGGTGTTATCGGACAAGGAATAGCGGTAGATGGACTCGGAACAACTGAGTGTATAACGCCTGTATTTAGTACACCTACAAATTTAGCAGCCATGAATGAATCTTGCTTTGCCTGTGTACCGTTTATTTTTGCAGATACTTATGTCACATACGCATATACTATGACCAGTGGGAGTGCTCTCAAATGGTTCAGAAACAACTATGTAGCAGAATGGTATGATGTGGCAGAAAAAGCAAATCTGAATATATATGATTATATGATTGAGCGTTCAATTGATAGGGAAACAGAGATGTTATTCTTACCACATTTGGCAGGTACAGCGACTCCATACATGGACAATGGATCCAGAGGTGCTCTAATTGGTATAACACTTGATACTGACAAGGAAGAAATGATCAAAGCAATACTCGAAGGCATAAATTTTGAAATGATGATTAACTTAGAGCGTTTACAGTTAGCTGGAATAAGTGTAAATGAATTAAGAGTAGTTGGTGGATTATCCAAGTCAGATATATTTCTTCAGCTTAAGGCAGATATGATGGGTATTCCTATTACCAGAGTTCAAACGCATGAAGCTGGAACTCTAGGTGTTGCATTAATTTCCAGTGTTGCAATTGGTATTTATTCATCAATTGAAGAAGCAATTAAAGCACTTGTTGTTACTACAGATACTTTTATCCCAAATAAAGCTAAACACAACAAGTATAAAGAGAAATTTGCTAGATACAAGCAAGTTTATCCAGCAGTAAGACCTATAGTATAAAAGAGGGTAAATTATATCATGAAAAAAGCGGTAATGTATGGAGCTGGTAATATAGGCAGAGGATTTATTGGACAACTGTTATCTCAATCTGGTTATGAAGTAGTTTTTATAGATGTTGATAAAGAAATTATTGATCAGCTTAACGAGAGAAAAGCATATAGTATTGATCTTGTTACAAACAATGATCAAGAAACTATAATTGTGGAAAATGTTAGAGCTGTAAACGGCCTAGATGCTGAAGCCTCAGCGTCTGAAATTGCTGATGCAGACATAATGGCTACTGCAGTTGGAGCTGCTATTCTTCCCAGAATTGCTCCTGTGATAGCAAGAGGTCTACAACTAAGAAAGGAAAAGAGTCCCCCTGGTAGTAAGTACAAATTTCGCACTCTTGATATAATTGTGTGTGAAAATCTAATGGCAGCAGACCGCTATTTGCATGATTTAGTTAGAGATGAACTAAACAGACTTAATCCTCAATTGATAGAGCAAGAAATACTAACAAATGTTGGTTTCATTGAAACATCTATTGGGCGAATGGTTCCTGTAGCAGTTCGTAATGGAACGAAGGATATTCTGAGGATTGTTGCTGAACCTTATTGCGAACTTCCAGTTGATAGTACGGCATTCCGAGGAGAGATTCCCCCAATTGTTCATCTTCAGCCTGTTCAGACATTTGAATATTACATACAACGCAAACTATTCATTCATAATATGAGCCATGCTGTTACAGCATATTTGGGGAAGCAGAAAAATTATGAATTTATCTGGCAGGCTATAAATGATGATTCAATTCGGGAGGCCGTAACCGGAGCAATGGCTGAAGCAGCAAAAGCTCTAGCTCGAAAGCACCTCGTACCTTTGGTAGAGATCAATGCTTTCTGTCAGGATTTATTAGTAAGATTTGAGAACAAGGCTTTAGGTGATACGGTAGAGCGTGTAGGCAAAGATGTTAAACGTAAGCTATCTCCGAATGACCGTTTGATTGGTGCATTTTCACTTTGTATAGAATATGACGTTAAGCCTTTCTATATCTTAAAAGGTATAGGTGCGGCTCTTAAATTCTAACAAGTGAAATTATAGCAATAGTTAAGACCTATCACCTAAGAAAAGAGAAGCGATATAAATTTGCAGGAGGAGCCAATATGCCAAGTATAATGATATGCGGTGAGATATTAGTAGAAGTGATGACTGTAAATAAAGATCAGACTTTTTTACAACCCGGACCTTTGATTGGTCCTTATCCGAGTGGAGCACCGGCCATTTTTATTTCGCAAGCAGCACTAATGGGATCTAAATGCGGCATAATATCACAAGTTGGAAATGATGACTTCGGCAAGTTAAATCTCAAAAGACTAGAAAATGATGGCGTAGATATTTCTTATGTTCAAGTATCACCTAAATACACCACCGGAACTGCCTTTGTTACTTACTTTAAGGATGGATCACGCCAATTCATATATCATTTTAGTGAAGCCGCATGTGGCTATATCGATTTAACACAAATTGATGTGATGGCATTTGCTGATTGTAAATACTTCCATGTGATGGGTTGCTCGCTTGCCGCCTCATCAGCAATTCGTGAATCAGTACTATATTGTCTTAAATTAGCAAAGAATCAAGGTGCAAAGATTACTTTTGATCCAAATATTAGACCAGAATTGTTTGGGGATCTGCGCATAAAAGAGGCATACGAATTACTGCTAAAAGAGTCGGATGTTATCCTTGCTGGGAAGTCTGAATTTGAGCAGCTTTTTCCTCGAGAATCGATCGAAATTGATGATAATGACACTAATAATGCTGTTAAGCAATTATTGTTAGAAAAACAAAATCGCATCGTTGTTATAAAAGATGGAGCTAGAGGCACTCATGTATATACGGATGACGATGTGTTTTATTTCCCTTCTATGTCTGTTGAAGAAGTAGATCCAACTGGTGCTGGAGACTGCTTTGATGGTGCATTTGTCGCATGTTTAGAGCAAGGGATATCCATTAGAGATGCTGCAAAATATGCCAATGTAGCTGGTGCGTTAGGTGTTACTGTAAAAGGTCCTATGGAAGGTAATTCTACCAGAATAGCGATAGAATCGAAACTGGAAAAACAACCCATAGAAATCATTCAAATTTAAAGGAGGAACACAGAGTGAACAGGAAGAAGATGACATTTGCCCTCTATTTCGGGAATCGTAGTTTTATGCCTGAAATATTAATTGCAGGTGCAAGATCTGATATGGCTCAGGTTATGGAAGAATGTGGATATGATTACCTGATAATGGATGAAGATGTGACTCCGTATGGTGGAATAGAAACACGAGATGATGGCCGCTTATATGCTAATTGGCTCAAGAGCCATGAAGGAAAATATGATGGTGTTATTCTATGTATGCCTAATTTCAGTGATGAGAATGGCGCTGTAACAGCACTTCAAGATGCCGGAGTTCCAATACTAATTCAAGCTTATCCTGACGAACTTGATAAAATGGGATTTGAATACAGACGTGATGCGTATTGTGGCAAATTTAGCATTGAAGATGTCTTTCACCAGTATGGTATTCCATTTACTGTGTTCAAACCACATGTTGTTCACCCTCTCACTGATGTTTTTAAACAGAACCTTTCTGATTTTGCCGCCGTATGTAGGGTTGTTAAGGGTATGAAGCGTCTTACCATAGGCTGCTTCGGAGCAAGAACTACAGCTTTCAAAACAGTTCGTTTCGATGAGATTACCTTGCAGAAATACGGTATAACTGTGGAATCATTCGACTTATCATCGATAGTATATGCCATGGAGCGTAAAGAAGACGATGACCCAGCAGTACAAGAAAAGATTAAGAATTTGAAGTCGTATACTGATTTCTCTAAGGTCCCAAGCCAAAAGACTGTGTGCCTGGCTAAATTGGCAGTAATTATGGACGATTATATCGAGAAGTATCATCTTGATGCTATAACACTCAGATGCTGGGAAGAATTACAATCATTCTATGGTATAGCACCCTGTGTTCTGCTAAGTGAAATGAATGATCGTCGTTTCGTCGCTTCTTGTGAAGTTGATTTGTGTTCAGCAATAAGCATGCAGGCAATGCAGTTGGCATCAGATATGCCAACTGCCTGTGTTGATTGGAATAACAACTACGGTGAAGACGAAGATAAAGTTATACTATTCCACTGTGGACCGATCGCAGAGACTCTGATGGTGGCACCTGGGCATGTGACTGACCATAAAATGTTTTCGAAAAACGAACCTGATCAAGGCTGGGGCAGTAATGAGGGAAGAATTAAGTCATTTCCTATGACCTTCTCTAACTGTAAAACAGAAGATGGAAAATTAACATTTTATTTTAGTGAAGGCGAATTTACAGAAGATAAGATTCAGGATGGCTTCTTCGGTTGTGGCGGTGTTGCAAAAATTGAAAACCTACAAGATAAACTTCTCAAGCTTGGTAGAAATGGTTTTCGTCATCATACAGCAGTCGGTGTAGGTAAAATGAAAATGATTCTTGAAGAAGCATCAAAGTACTATTTAGGCTACGATTTGATTGACTTGGATTAAGACGGCTTAGATTGCCCATATTTCATTCTTGAGTAAAGAGAGAATCAAACAGAAATGGAGCGATTAATTATGAAAACCATGAGCAGAAGAGAGCGTGTACTGGCTGCCCTAAATCATAAGGAAAGCGATATTATTCCGCATTTTTGTGAGTTTACACTTGAAGCTCGTAAAAAAATAAAACCACATTTTTCAAATGAAAATTTTGAGAATGTTGAGCTAAACAACCACTTGCTCTATCTGCAGTACTGGGGATGGCCAACCGAAAAAGATAAATCAAAACCAGAGATGTTCACTGATGAGTATGGAGTTACTTGGAACAGATCAGGCGTTGATAAAGATATCGGGGTTGTTGAAACCCCAATAATTTCAGAGCCTGACATATCTCTGTATCGTGAACCTCAATTTGATGAGAATAAATTCCGCCGAAATGTCGAACAAGTTATAAATAACAGCAGTGATCAGTTCAAGTTTTATGGAATTGGGTTCTCGCTATTTGAAAGAGCCTGGAGCTATTTAACTATCGAAGAAACGCTATGCAATATGGTAGCCGAGGAAGCTTTCATGCATGAGCTGTTTGATCGAATTTGCGAATATAATTTGATGCTAATTGCTATTCTCAATGAATATCCCCTCGATGCGGTTTACTTCGGTGATGATTGGGGGCAGCAGAAGGGGACAATGATGGGTCCATATAATTGGCGTAAATTTATCAAACCACGTCTGTCAAAAATGTATGAAGCAGTAAAAAGTAAGGGTCGCTATGTTATACAACACTCCTGTGGCGATATATCCGAAGTATTCCCTGACCTGATCGAAATAGGACTTGATTGCTATCAGACTTTCCAATCAGAGATTTATGATTTGGACTGGTTCAAACGTGAATATGGCCAAGATTTAGCGATCTGGGGCGGTATATCAACTCAACAAATTTTACCCAAATCAACCCCAGAACAAATTAGAGCTGAGACAATAAGTATTATGAGAACTATGTCTAGAAATGGTGGATATATTGCTGCCCCAACACATGCTGTTGGGCACGATGTCAGCTATGAACAAATTATGGCAATGCAAGATGTATTCCAAAATCAAAACAGATATCTTTAGGAATCATAAACATTTATCCCAACTTTTTTCTGCAATTATATCTTACAAACTCTAACTTGAAACAATAGAAACTGAATCATTGAATACGGGGTTTCTGACCAAGCATAAGTTTTAACTCGTTGATCCAATTTCTGTGTATTTATTATATTCTAGTTACTCCTGCTGTTGAACGAATTATTATATGTTCAATTAAGAGGAAGAATATTCACTAATCTCATCGTTTCGTGTGGTCTAATGCCGATTAAACCATGGATAGTGTATAATTGTACCTAATAAAATACGAGGTGAAACATATGAATATACAATTTCCGGTAAAAGAAGCTGTTGTTGCAAGATATAGTGTTCGCAATTATAGTAATCAGCAAATAGAGGCAGAAAAACGACAAGCGATCGAAGATTTTATTAGTGCACTTAGCAATCCTTTTGGGGTACGTGTTAATTTCCATTATCTTAATCAGGATGATATCAAGGGACAAGAGAAGCTTGGCACATATGGTGTTATTAAAGGTGCCAAACAATATATCGGTACGACTATTAGACATGAGCCGCTGTCACTTGAAGCACTCGGATATGAAATGGAAGCTGTGATACTCTATCTGGCTCATCATGGGATTGGAACCTGTTGGCTTGGCGGAACTTTTAACCGTGAAGGTTTTGCTAATGCTATGAAAATTGGTGATGGTGAATTGTTTCCGATAGTAACTCCATATGGTTACCCGGCTGCCAAGAAGCATGTAAAAGAAGTGATGATGCGTAAACTGGTAAAAGCGGATAAGCGTAAGAATTGGCAAGATCTGTTTTACGAAAATAATTTTCAAACTTCTCTGAAACCGGAAAAAGCTGCTGATCTGGAGTTCGCATTAGAGATGGTGCGACTTGGTCCATCTGCCTCTAATAAACAGCCTTGGAGGATTGTTATGACAGATACAGCCTGTCACTTCTATGAGTACAAAGAGCCGGGATATAGTGATCGCTTCTCTTATGATATTCAGCGAATTGATATGGGCATAGCCGCCTGCCATTTTGATTTTGCTTTACAGGAGAAAAGCATCGCGGGACATTTTGATGCAAAATGCAAACCTGATCTGGCATGCCCTGATAATATTGAATATGTATTCAGCTGGATAAAAGATTGACCGCTTCGGGGGAAAAAGATATTTTCAACTGAATAATTTGAAATAGTCATAGTATGCTTTAGCGAATCAACCACCACCGCCTTTTCTCTTTTTGATTTTTTGAATCAAAATGCCCGTCAAAAGCCCGATAACCGATGGTATAAAGGCAAAGAGCAGAAAAATCATGTCAAATGAATGGAAGACTGCAAATGGCAGCAAACCACCGATGACCCCAAATAGTAATGGGATTAGCCATTTGGCGCGAGTCTGCCTTTTGCCGATTATGATTGAGCAAATAAGCGCGGTCAGAGGCAGGAACAAATAGAAATTCAGTAGGCTATAGCCCATTTCATCACCAGACTGCAGGAAGAAAATGCCCCATAACCATATTATAAGTGCTACAGTGACAAAAGCTGATGTAGCAGCAATTGAAGCTGTGTGTTTTCTAAACATTTTTTTGAAGCTTTTGGCTTCTTCCATATTATGCTCAATATCAAAATTTGACTCGCTCAACTGTTTCAGTTTTTGCTGACAGTATGAGCACTCGGAGATATGCTCATCAACAAGCTCTCTGCTGCTTTTGCTTAGCATGTTTTCTATATATAACGGTAATAAATCATTAATTACATCACAATTTATTTTCATAATTGTTCACCTCGTCTGTTTAGATTTTTCTGAAGCATTTCTTTTGCTCTGTGAAAAGAGACACATGCCCAGTGATCAGTTTTTTTGAACAATGCACCTATTTCTTTGAATGACAATTCTCCGAACACTCTTAGCGAAAAAATTTCTTTGTAAGGTTCTCTTAACATATGCAGAGCTCTATGCACAGCAAAAGCCTCGTCTTTGTCCGCTAATAATTTCTCGATGTTGGATTCGGGTGAGATAATTTCTTCGCTGATTTCATTATTTGTAAATCTACTTTGCTGTTTTAGATATGACAAATAACAGTTTTTACCAATTTGGCATAACCATACTCCTAGTTCACAATCACCTCTGAACTTGCTTATTGATTTCATTGCACGTAAAAAAACTTCGGATGTCAGATCTTCCGCCAAATGTTCATCTGCAGATAATCCTCGAAGATATTTATATACATATGCAAAATATTGTTTGTATATTTCTTCAAAGCTATTCATTCCATCACCTGCCTCTATTTTTATGACTACGCAGGTATCAGAATATCACAAAAGAATTTAAAATTAAGCAAATTAAATTTTCTCCTGCAAGAGCAGAGTAAATATTGCTTTTTTAATTCATCATTAATTCATCTAGATTAGAGTCTACTTTAACAATTACACTGATGATTTTTTCTTTTGGATAGTTAAAGTTTGTTTCAGCCCAGCGGCTGATGATTCCAAGACAACCATTTATATGATAACTTGCTAAGAATTTCAACTCTTCAGTTGTTATATTTGTACCAGTTTCATGTACACACACCTCTAAATATTTTTGTTCCAGAAATTCACTTGCACGACTCAAAAAATTGTGGTTTCCATTTTTATTCATCAGCATACGGCAGAGTCTTGAATTTTCAGATATATAGGTAATAAGAATGTCGAAGAATTTCTCATACGATAGGCAAGAATTATCAAGAATTGCAGCGATTTCTTTCAAAACAGCCTCTTCCATTTGCTCATATAGATCATAAATATCTCTGTAATGAGAATAAAAGGTAGCTCTATGTATATCGACCTTGTCAACTAGTTCTCGGACAGTAATGCTTCGCAAATCTTTTTGCATCATCAATTCTGCTAATCCTTCTCGCAGAGCTTTTTTTGTTTTTCTGACACGTCTGTCATCTGTACTCTTGTTCACAATTTTTTGCCTCCTAAAGCGACACTTTATATGTTAAATGTTGTATTTTCGACACTATGACATAAATTGAATATTGAAAAAAGGTTACTATTATCTATTATAATACAATAGTAAATATACGTTAACGGATGTCTATTAAATTGTGTGTTTGAAGTGAGGGAAAAAATGTGTAATAAGACTATGGAGATTGATGTGATTGGACAATACTACACTTCAATCAATAATCATAAATATCCAGGAGTTTTTGCACTCACAGTGCAATTGAAAGAAGCTGTTAAACTTCAAATATTGCAAAAGGCGGCAAATGATTTGATGCGCCGCCTGCCATTTCTAAATGGCAGGCTTAAATACGGTTTTTTTCATTATGAATACGAACCTATAAATGAGCTTGCCCAAATAGAGCCTGACGGTAAAGAGCCTTTGATTTGTGACTATTATAATAAAGGACGTCGTCACATGATAAAGATTGTATACGGACAAAAACATTTTACCGTTAAAACAACGCATAGCATTTGCGATGGACGAGGGTTGTCTAAATTTCTGTGTGCCCTTATTGTGCGCTATTTTGAATTGCTTGGTTTGGATTTTGATAAAGACGGAATCATAGATTGTAACGAAAAATTTAATCCGGAAGAGGCTGAAGATGCCTCAAAAATGTTCACTTACCCACCATCTAATACAAATAGCAACAAAAATACTTGGTCGGCGAAAGTATATCGTATCAAAGCAGGAAGAGATGCTTCACAGAAATTTATAACTAAGGTTTTTGAAATGGATAAAATCAAAAAAGCAGCAAAAGAATATGATGTAACGATTAGCCAATATATTTTAGCGCATATTTTTTGTGTTATTGCCCAAAAGCGAGATAATGATGATGAGTCCGGATCAATAACCGGCAATGTTCAGATAGATTGTCGCAGCTTTTTTCCAAGTAAAACTTTGAGAAGCTTTGTTACATCTGCGACCGTAAAAATGCCAGAGGAAAAAGATTTTTCTCAAATGGTAAATGAAGTGAAAAATCAATTTTACGAGATTACAAAGGAAAGTGTGCAGGAACAGTTATATGAATATCAAAAAATGTATCAAGGTGCTAGATTTGTGCCTCGAGCTATAAAAGACTTAGCTATGAAAATAATAGCTAGAAAAGAAGCCGGAAAGTCGACCACAGGCATCTCAAATTTAGGGATTATTAAATTACCTGCTATTGTTGAAAATCACATTGATAGAGTGGAGTTTCCTATTGCTATTGAGAAAGGTTATTCCAATTTTTTTAGTTGTGTGACGATAGGAAATAAATTGACGATAACTGCTACATTTCGTGAAGAAGGACGTGTTATTGCATTAGAAGTATTGGCAAAGATAGGGGCTGAATGAATTATTCAGCCCAATATACAGTGCTTAAACGTTGACCTATTTCATCGTGGTAATGCTGAACAAAGTCGCTATTAACAGCTGCCTGAAGTTTATAATCAGCTGTGTTTGTTTGGACATAAACATCTACACAAGTGATTGAATCTTCGTTTTCATTCATTATATAGGAAACAATCCAGCATGGATAAGATAAAATTCTTGAATGTTCTTCTGATTCTGATGCACTAATAATGCTGATTGCAGCTGCTTCGAATTCTTGAATTGCCGCAACAATTGATCTCTCGTCGCTGGCTGCTGGCTCAAGTTTATCTATAGAGTAAAGAATCATGCCTTCAAACATATATAGGGATCCTTCGATTAATTCTTCGAGTCCTCCTGCATCAAAAGCCAACATTAAATCACTATCATCTACATAGATTGGCCCATAATAGTCATCATCATCATAATAATCATCGGTATAATAGTCATCTCCATAATAGTCGTCATCATCATAATAGTCGTCATCATCATAATAGTCGTCATCATAGTAATCATCGTCATAGTAATCATCGTCATAGTAATCATCATCATTTTCAGTAGTAGTTGTTTTTATCTGATCTTTTTCGACTTTAGTTGTTATTTCTTGCGTACTTTCCTTGGTGGTTGAATCTTTATCATTTTTGCAAGCTGCCATAGATAAAGATAATGATATTATAAGAATAAAGCTGATAATTTTTGCTGCTGTTTGTTTGCTGAATTTGCTAATTAAATTTTTCATATTTCTTACTCATTCCTTTCTTTTTACATCTGCTTAGTAAATTTTCAATCGCTTGTAGAGTCCCCTGCTGTGATAAAGAAGGTTTCGTCTTTATGAGTTATCTTGAAATTATTGCTTCCGCGTTCTAAGACAACCTCTCCTTTGGCTGGCTGCAAAGTGCTGGAATCATTTCCGTCAGTAAGGTCAATCAGGGATCCTCCTGAGTTGCCAAAGTCAGTATCGACAAGAGATATAACAATTTCCTGAGTTTCACCTGGTTTCAGAGGTTTTTCAACTGTGATAACATCATGCAAGGGACTATATGATCCGGAGGACTGTGGTATGTCGAAGATTACTCTTTTCAGTTCATAGTCTGTGTCGTTTTTTATCACAACCGTTACATTAACAACATCCCCTCTGCAGCCGATCAAAGAAACCGCTATCAACAAGATGATAGAAATCATAGCAATAATGCGTTTCATTATTATTTTCCTCCTAATATAAATCGAGCCAGTAAAAACTTAGTATTGTGGTGGCATTGATTAATTATCTCCGATTGCACCTACACGAGATATGAAGAATAGGCTGCCCTCATAAGACTGATCTGTTGGCAATTCATACATTTCAATACCCTGTCCATCGGCAAATTCCAGTGGGCTGCCATCTTTCTGTGAATAAAAAATATGCTCAACATTTATGTTGGCCTTAATGGATCGTGCAAGACTATCCATAATAAACCAGTTAAGGCTTGCGGTATCATAAAAATGAAAACCTTCTTTTTGTACTCTGTTATCAAGTCCTGACAACAGAGTTGAGTTTTGTGACCAGTTGATATGCATATTTACACCGTCATATGAATGACTGTAAATATCAAAATCAAAGCCGCTCAACTCGCTTAAAGCGGCTGAAATATCAAAAACATCAACTTCAGCTATTTGCTGATAAACATATTCCTCAACCAGTCCGTTTCCTTCAGCACTGCCTGCCGAAAAATCAGCATACACAACAACTGTACTGAAAGGCAATTGGCCTATTGATATAAACTGTGAACCAGATCCCTCTATATATATATTTCCACTTCCATATGCAAAGGCATAACTTGCACCCATTGTTCCGTCTTGATCATTATTTTCATCAATTTCGAGACGGTAAACATAGCATTCTTCTCCGTCTATTTCACTTAGCTCTATAAGTATAATTTTATAAAAGATATCATCACTGTAATCAGGAATATTGTCGTTGTCCCGGAGATAATAAAAAACAAGTTGTGCTGCTTCGGCAGCATTTAGATACTCTCCTGCATCTCCGTATGTCAAGTATTCCTCTGCATATTCCAAATTTGGACCAAAATTCATTCCGCTCCAGTAGTAGAGACCATCATCATTGACTTCATCATCACCAGCATCAGAATCATTATTGCTTACCAAATCATTAGTTTCCACAGTGATATCCTCTTGGCTGGAATTATCAATCGATTCCGTATGATTGCTCTCTGTGAGATCAACATTTTTATCTTGATTGCAAGCAGCGGTCAATAAAGTTAGCTGCAACAGAATTAGTATTAATGCCATAAGCTTGATAGTTTTTGTTTTTATTCGCTTTTTCATATTTGTTACAGATTCCTTTCACTTTATTTATAACCTGAGCATTATCAGATCTATTTACTCTCAAATACTAAATCGTCAACGCCACTTATTGTTTGTCTGTTTTTTGATAGTTTAGCGTCAAATTTTTCGCCATCTTCTGTTTTTAAAGTTAGGCTATCATAATCAATTTCATATGTTCCTTCATAAATATATTCGCTAATTGAATAATCAAACAAATCCCATTCACCAATACCATCATAGGAATAATAAAATTCAAGCTCGTATCTATCATCACTTGTATACCAGTAGACCTGTGTTAATTCATCTTCAGTGGTATAAGGGATTTTCGCGTTTTCACCACGGGTAAGCGTGATGCTGTACTCTGAATTGTAAAGCCTGTCGTCGCTTTCTATTTGAAATGCTATATTTTCTTCACCTAATCCGGTAAGGGTGCATTCTTTCCCATCTATTTCCCACTCACCAACTGCGATTTCTTCAAGATAAGTATCATAAGCCACAACTGTACCATCTTCTAAAAAGTTGAATACTACATCTTCATCAACATTTGTATACCAGGAACCTTCCATTTTCATTTTGCCGCAAGCACTTAAAGTGCCGATTGCCATAAGTAGACACATAATTATGAGCAGTAGCTTGACTCCAACTTTGTTAGCTTCTACCGCATTTCTTTTTGCTTTGATTTTCATATTTTTTCCTCCGTAAATTTATGTTTTTATGTTCTATGATTATTCAATTACCTTGCAGAGCTTGGCTGCTGAAGTTCATTTATAGTACTTTCATTAGTTATTCCCTCCGAGTAGATTTATTATTCTTTCAAGGCTTAGAGGAGATCCTTCTGTCCAAAAGACAGTCTTACCGTCTGTTTGTGGTTTTATCAGGACATCGCCTTTTGCTAGAAAACCATAATTGGGGTCAGAGCTTATGAGACTGCGCATGTCAAATAAAATCAGATGACCATTACTTAGCTCGATATCCAACGTTTGATCGTCTACCACATCAACACGAACTATTTTCAACATATCTATCTCCTAATCTTTCCAGAAGCTTGTTGTTATACAAGTTTTATTTCAATTACATTTTTAATTTAACAGAGTAAAAACAGGTGAAGATTTATTATCAAGAATTCTTGATAATTATTTTTACAATATCAGGCTGAAACTAAATTTTATTAAGGTTATAATAAAAAGAAAGTATGATAATGCTGCTAATATAATAAAGATTCTGTAGTTTGGAGAATAATATGGGTAATGTGAAATTATTATTAGTGGAAGATGAAGTGGATGTAATGGATATTAATCGCGAATATTTTGAAAATCAGGGATATGATGTCTACTGTGCTTCAACAATTGGCAGAGCAAGATTTATGATTGAAGAGTATAATCCTGATCTAATACTGCTGGATGTTATGATGCCTGACGGATCAGGTTTTGATTTTTGTGGTGAAGTTCGTAAATCTACAAATGCCCCGGTTATTTTTCTTACTTGCAGAGATGAGAATGACAGTGTGGTCAAAGGGTTGTTGCAAGGTGGAGATGATTATGTTACCAAACCATATGATTTATCGGTTTTGAGTGCGCGAGTTACGGCACAGTTGCGCAGATCCGGAATATCATCGGCTGGCCGAATTGAGCTGGCTCCACTTACGATAGACTTCCTGATTGGTGAGGTCTGGCTGGATGGAGAGAAAATATCTCTTACTCAGAAGGAAATGCAGCTTTTAGGTTGTTTCATGGTGTTTTCAGGCAGAAGATTGAGCTGCGACGAGATCTTCAAAAGAGCCTGGGGAGGAAGTTCTCCGGGAGCAGCACATACGGTTGCCGTACATGTGGCAAATTTGCGTAAAAAATTACACATAGATGATGGAGGTTGGTTTGAGTTGAGCAATTCAGGTAAAGGAGAATATATTTTTTGTAAGGTGCGCTATTGCTGAGTTGCTGCTACTTAAATAGGAAGAGTAAAACAGACAATAGTCCCCTTGTCTGGTGTGCTGTGAATTGATATCGTGCCTTCGTGCTGTTCAATTATATGTCTGCAAATAAACAACCCCAGACCTGTTCCTGTGCTTCCTTGTTTACCAATGTTTGAATTGTAACGATCAAAAACATGAGGTAATTTATCCTTGGATATACCTGAACCTGTATCACTCACACAAATTTTGATATGGGAATCTTCTTTTCTAGCGTCAATTATAATCAAACCGTCATATGTGAATCTGACTGCATTTGAAATCAAATTAACAATTACTTGAGAAATTCTTGCTGGATCTGCATTAATCAGCGGCAATGAAGGTTCAATGCAGGTTTTTAACTGATTATTGTTTTTATTTAATATCGGATAATGTGTTGCAACGGTTGTGTGTATAATTTCATCAATATAGCAGCTTTTCCGCTCTATTGGCATTTTCCCTTCTTCCATGCGTGTGACATCCAGAATTTGTCCAACCATTAGGGATAGGCGTTCTGCTTCAGAGGAAATCAGTCTCATTTTGCGGTCTATTTCAGCTTTGTAAATAGCATCTTGATCTTCTGTCATCATACTTGCACTTTGTGCGTAACCTGACATTACTGTGAGCGGAGTTTTAAGCTCATGTGAAACATTGCCCAAAAACTCAGTTTTCAATTGGTTTAATTTCTCCAGTGTGGTTTTTTCTATTGTTAATTGCTGCTCAGTTTGCTTAGCTTCAGTTAGTTTGCGATTGTTCATGATGAAAAGAGATACCGCTTGTGCTAAAACAAATACTATCATTGATATCTCGGTTATAGGTGTTTTGGGATTTTGGGAACGAAAAATATTATTATACATCGCTATATCGCTGACTGCTGCCAGAAAAAATACAGCAATTCCGTACAGAGCTACTCCTTGTTCAAGATCAGGATGTAGCATTGATACAAAAAGCCCTCCAATACCTGGAATTATCAATATAACTAAAAAAATCTGATAATAAGAAATCAGTGATGTGTATAAAACAGATCCTCCAAAAAGAATAATAATTCCAAAAATAATCGACCCGAATATGGCGGTAAGTTGAATTGCCCGAAGAATTTTGTTCCGAACATATTGACCTAGGTATAAAGATACAAATATAGTTATTAAGACTACACTCAAGTATTCTAGTGCGAATGACTGGCTGCCGGATATCGGGAAAAATGCCCATGCTTTACTTTGAATAATTTCGCGTAGCGCAACAGACAGACTCCCTAATGCAAAAAACAAAGTTGCCGGAGTTCTAGCTAATAAAAAGAACATAAACAGCAGTACTACGGCTTGGCCTGCAAAGGCTCCGACAAAAAGCAGCCCTTTAATTTCTTCTCTGGTAACGGTACTGTTGTTGTCAGCCGAAGAACTAAGACTAACAGTAGCAATTCTTGCTCCACTGCGAAAATGATAAAACTGTGATAACTGTATAATAAGGTCAATGCTCCCGTTTTGGGGAGAAGCAAAACAAATTGCATTGTTTTCCCAAACTTCTGAATTTTCTTTTGAGGTTCCGACTTGTCCGTAATTTCCAATCAGAGATCCGTTTGCATATATACGTATTGCATGACGACCTGATACTTTTATATATAATCGGTAAACATTGTTGTTATCTGGAAGATTGATCATAAATCTTTGAGTCAGATAATTAGCACCCCTCTTATCATCATACTCATTTAGCGAAATTGCTTCAGCTGCTTCAATATTATCAGGTTCCAATAATTGTTCTGGATAGAAGACCGCACCGGGCAGTAGTTTATACAAAGCAGGAGAGTCAGGGATATTGGTCAGATCATATATACCGTCTGATTCTTCAATAATAATTGTGTTTTCAGTATTTTGAGAAAATAGCGGTAGTCTTACTATGATCATAAGTAAAACGACTGTTATTAGTGCCGAAAACAAAACTATTACGATATTATTGTTTCTGACCATATTCATTATGAGATACCTCCGTAGTCGAATTATTATAATTATACCTCTATAATAAATTTTACAACAAAAAATTATTCACAATTAGTCATGTAGTGGTAATATTAATATATTGCAAATATTAGTATTTGTTATGACGTGTCATCCTGGAGGTGCAAATGCGTTCCATATTTGTTTCAAGTACTTTTCGTGATATGCAGTCGGAGAGAGATTTGCTGCATATTGATATTATTCCGGCATTGAACTCCTATGCAGAGAAATACCAGGATTATTTGCATTTTATTGATTTACGCTGGGGTGTTAATACAAGAGAACTTGATTCAGATGAGAGTGCCCACAAGGTCTTAAACGTCTGTCTTGACGAAATAGATAAGAGCCAGCCATATATGCTCATTTTTATCGGCGACAGATATGGTTGGATTCCTGATCGTAAATACATAGAAAAAATTGCGGGTTGCAAAGATTTTTGCCTTGATGATTCTGATAGAAGCGTTACCGCTTTGGAAATAGAATATGGTTTGCTTGCACATGTAGAGAATGCCGAGCGTTGTATTATCTGTATCAGAAATCCTTTAGATAACAGCCAGATGGATGAACAAAGTAAAAGTGATTATGCTTGCGAAGATGAAGTTCATAAAACACATCTTGAAAAACTAAAGCTTAAACTGAAAGAGCAATTTCCCGACCAAATTATCTACTATGATGCTGTTTGGGATCATTTGACACAAAAACTTACCGGTTTAGATGATCTTAGGGAACAAATAATAAAAAGATTTCTCAGTATATTTATGCCTGAGTGGTCGAAGCGCGAAGAAATATCAACTATAGAAAAGATATCAAGAGCTGCTAATCACAGACTTAAATTGCAGACAGAAATTTCTGCAGGCAATGATGCCTTTATAGATATAATTGCGCATAGACTATTTGAAGAAAATAAACTTTTGCTTTATCTTAAGGGAACCCCTGGCAGTGGTAAAACAACCTTGCTTTGCCAGTCCGGTTTTATGCTTGCTGAGCGAAATTGCCGAATTTATCCCTTCTTTTGTGCTTCTAATCCTGATAACAGCAGTCTGCATGATCTGCTCTCCTATATGATTAGAAATCTGGAAATAGCACTTGGTTTTGATGAGTACTATGATGCACAGCTTAGCTCAGTGCAATTTCTTCAGAAATATTTTTCGCAATTAACAGTCACATATGAATCAAACTTTCAAACCACTCTAATATTTTTAATAGATGATATCCATAAATTAGTTAACGATGGCTTTTCAACGATGTTTTTTCTGCCGGATCAATCTAGTGAAAAAATCAGATTTTTTGTGACTTCTCCTGATGATTTTGATTTTTACGCGGTGCCGGGATACCAGAGTCGCTCTGATGAGCTTTTTATTTATGGTTTGGCGTATCCTGTGCAGGCTAGGCTGATGATTTATAATTTGTTGGATCGATATCACAAAGAATTAGATGTTGAGGTTATTGATGCGATTATTGATCGCGGTGATTGTTATAATCCTTTGTATATAAGTTTGTTGATTAATCGGTTGCTTATGATGGACAGCAGTGATCTAAGAAGTGCCAATAACGCCGGGGAATTGACCGCTCAGATGATTAGGATAGTGGAACAGTTCCCTAGTGATACCGGTCAGGCTGCTTGGAATTATCTTATGGTGGTAGGTGAGAAAATTGCCCCTGCAATAGCACAAAATGTTTTTGCATTGCTTTCAATCGCACCAAAGGGGTTGCGTGAACATGACCTTGAGCAGATTTTCCGGACACATAATCTGACATGGTCTACAGTTGATTTTACTAGACTGATGCTCTATCTTAGCTCATTCATTAATCATAAGGATTCCGGATTTGTATGTTTGAGCAATCAAGTTATTGCTAATGGTTTTTTGTCTGCAAGCGGGATAGATAAAAAACTATATTATTCGTACTTGTTTGAGTATATCAGAAATCTTAGTTTTACTGACGCTTTGAGACAGGAAAGCGGATTGGAACTTGCTTTTCTTCTCGATAAACCATCTTTTTTAGCAGATGAGTTTACCCGAAAAGCGGATAATCCAAAAATATTGGAGAAATTATCAAGGCTGCTAATACAGCTGCTGCGAAAATACGGCATAGATACAATGTGCGAGGCAATTAAGCTTGTGGATTCAAAAGAAAACTATAGTTTGCTGGCATCATTCTTGTGTGAGAATTTCTATCCGCTTATAGACAAAACAGATACTGATTTGCACATGGGTATACAGATATTTTCTACTCTGGTTGAAATAGGAGAAAGTAAATTCGCTGACCCACAAGATTTGGTTAATTGGCTTGGTCAAACAATTTGGGTTGGTATTTATATCAGGTTCGCTACTTTGCTTGACTCTGTAGATAATCAACGCTCGGTTGATATGTTGATTAAAGCCGCTGACATAGCCAAGGCTTGTGATAATCCGATCGATGAGATCGCAAAAATATACAGCGAAGTTGTAGAGAACTTCCGTGAGTTATATCGCAGAACAAATCAGATTGATAATTTACGTACATCTCTTGATTATATGAACAAATTGCTTGAGTTGAAACCTGGCAAAAATTTTTACGAGCACCTTGCTATTGAAATGATAAATTTGGGTGAATATTTGTTAGAAAAACTAAATGATTCTGCTGATCTAAAACGTATCTATCTTCTAAAATATAACTTTGCTGTTTGCTATTATGTAAATAAACGTTGGCAAGAGGCTTATGATCAGTTTCTGGCTTCAGTTCGTCATGCGCAACATTATCTTCGCATTGCCAGTGAACTTGACGCCTATACGATAAATCAGATAGCAGAGATTAACAGACAGCTTAGTGTTCTATTAAATGAATTTAACGAGATGGAGCCTGCCATTACATTTGCAGGCAGAGCAGTCGAATTGTTTGCAATGGTATGGGAAAAGACCAGAAATGATGATGCTAAGATCAGCTTTTCTTATGCTCTAAGTATAGGCTGCCTAGCTGAGAATTATGCCAAGATAGACGATTTTGATAAATCTAAAAAACTGTTTTTTAAGCAACTTGAGGTTTTTGAAATTTTGGGCAAGTTACATCCGCAAGCAAACAGTACGGAACGATTGATAAACTGCTTAAAAAATTTGTATGTGGTACATATAAAAACTGGAGAAGAAGAACAGGCCTGGGCATATCGCAGACGGGCTGAGAGCATGATGGAATAAGTTAAAGGAAAGGGTGAAAGAAAATGTTTAAAGAAATGAACTATAAAGATATCAAAGAAAAAACAAAAGTATTGAGTAACTATGATGTGCTTGTCAATGAAGATGATGAAGTATTAATTGTAGTTCCTTTTAAAGTGCCTGGCGAACCCGATAATGCTATTCTTTATTATTCAGGCGGCAATCACGCTTTTTTGCTTAAAAACCATAGAACAATTGTAATGTGCGATTTTCTTAATCCTGAGGTTCATGAAGTAATCGTGAAAAACAAAGTTATTTTAATTGTTGAGTCGGTTGACCAAGAGCCTGTTGCTGCCGAGTATGAAGCTAAATTAATTATAATTGAGGGCATGGATGAAATCGGCGATAAGTTGTTAGAGGATAAAAAAGATGAATAATATTAAGGCACAGTATGATCGTGGTGTTAATTTGCACAAAGAGGGCAGACTTGATGCTGCTTGGTGTGTTTTTCTAAAAACTTTGCATTTGCTCGAGCTTTCAAGTTTGCAAAAAGCAGATATAGAGATTCATAAATTCCGGTTTTTTGTTCTGTGTGAAATTGGTAAAATTCAGCAGGAGAAAAACAAACTTGAAGCAGCAGATGCAACCTTTATTAAAGCTGAGTCTATTCGCAGTGAATTTTTGGCAGAAACGGGAGTGGAACCGGTTGAACATGTAGGACTTCTTAAATGGCAAAATGATTATAATACCTTGGTAGAAATGGCTGAACAAAATTTGCACTATGCTGTTCTGGCTATGGCAAAATCTACTGCAGAAGAAATTGAAGAATTAGAAGATTGTCAGATTACACGTAATCATCGTCGCTTGCTAATGAAGATATATGATATTATTTCTCGCTCTTATGAGGGTATTGAGGAGCCGGAAAAAGCAGCCGAATATGATGATAAAGTTGAAGATATTGCTTTTATTTACGGTTTTGACCGCTTTTCATAAATGCATTGGTTAGGCCTGAATAAATTGAAGATAATATAAATATATTTCAGGAGGTTTGTTGTGGAGTGTCAATATTATTATGATCAGATAATGCAGTTATACGGGCTCACAGAAATGAAGCAGGTATTGCAAAAATGGAGTAATGTATCCCGTAATTTGAAATATGTTAGTGATATGCCAATTATACTGCCGAATTTACTTTGGGTCACCAAGCCAGGAATAGGCAAAAGCCATTTTGTCCGGCTGTTGGCTGAATATCTTAGTGCTACCAAATTAATGTCTTTTTACGGCAATGTTAAAAGCCTGGAGTTTGCTCTTGACTATTGTCCTGACGAAAGTGATTTTTCAGAGCTCAGAAGATTGATTCGCGAGCTTGATGCTGCTACCGGCTATCGTGGTGTATTTAAAGGTGTTTTGTCCATTGAACTGGATCAGTGGACAGAACATTTTAATTCACAGCATTTCAAGAGACTTATGACTTATTTGTCCGGCATGGATAACAAAATTTGCATATTATTTGTTCTGGAAAATGCAGAGGCTGAAGTTTGTATTGAGCTTGAACGTGTTTTGGCTCAATATGTCAGAATAGAAAAAATTATCTCTGAATATCCACCTGTTGAAGATTTCCTTTCCTATGTTGTTAACTGGTTGGCTAATTATGATTTTACAATAGAGAAAGATGCGGCTGAACTGCTTAAAGATTCTATAGAGTTTCTTAGATCAAATGATAGTTTCGATGGGTTTAAAACTCTGAATCTGATGTGTGAAGACATAGTTTTTGAAATATGCGCGGCAGATGATTTTAAGAATAACAGGGTTTTGAATGCTCAGGATCTTTACCCCTATAGTAGAACAGGGGGATTCATTACAAGACTTGAGGAAATGATGTACAAGAGAAAAATTGGTTTTGTTACGGATCCAGGAGGTACCAGATGAATCATGATTTTTATAAAATATCACAATATAACAGTGGTTTTCAGGAAACTCGCTGGGCGGCTCAGGATGAAATCAAGAGTAGTTCAACAAGAGTATCTTTATCAGAGGAAAATTATTCCGGTTGCGGACTGCCTCTGATTGCTAATTCAAGACGAATTTATCTTGATAATTCTGACACTCATAGCCTTATTATTGGATCGACCGGTTCAAAGAAAACACGCCTTTTTTGTATGCCCATGGTACATACTATGATACATGCGGGTGAGTCATTTATAGTTACAGATCCAAAAGGTGAAATTTATAATGAGACTTCCGGAATGGCAAGACAGAAAGGTTATGATGTCGTTTTACTTAATTTCAGAGATCTTGAACAAGGAGATATGTGGAATCCTCTTAAAGAACCTGCTCTGCTTTACAAAAAAGGTTACATTGATGAAGCTACTGCGATGCTTAATGACTTTGTTGAGGCAATATCTATGGAATCTGCAATGACTGCAAAGGATATTTTTTGGGTAAATACTGCCAGAATGCTTTCACTTGCTGTTTTGCTTGTAATGATGGAGAGCTGTAGTTTTGAAGAAATCAATGTCAAAACTTTTTCTAGAATGTGTGTAGAGTTTGGTAAAGTAGAAGATGCTGTTACAAATAAGATGTTAGAGATACCTGAATCAGAATGGGAAAAAAATTATCTTGATGAAATTATGAAAATAATTCCGCAATCAAGCATTGCAGCCTTAAACTATTTTGCTATTGGGCGGTCTCATGAAAAAACACGAGCTGATATGCAATCTTCTTTGTTTGCATTTGTAAAACCTTTTTTACTGCAAAGTAAACTAATCAGGAATTTATCGCAAACCACATTTGATATTAGAAATATAGGCCGAAGGAAAACCGCTCTCTACATAGTAGTGCCGGATGAAAGAAGTACCTATCATTTTATTGTTACTTCTTTCGTTAAACAGTGCTACGAGCTTTTAATAACCGAAGCTCAAAAAGAACTAAATAAATCTTTACCGGTACGTGTGAATTTTGTACTTGATGAGTTTTCAAATACACCTGCTATTTCTGACATGCCTGCAATGATAACTGCTGCAAGAAGTCGTAATATTCGTTTTTATCTTGTTGTGCAGAGTATGTATCAGCTTGTAAAACGTTATGGTAATGATGCAGAAACTATAAAAGGAAATTGTGAAAACTGGGTTTTTCTAGCAAGCAAGGAACTTAATCTGCTTGAAGAATTAAGCAAAATGTGTGGCGATACACGCTCTTATGAGCCTTATGAAATCAAACGTCCTCTTATAACAGTTTCCGAACTGCAAAAGCTTAAAAAGGAGAAGGGTGAAGCACTATTGTTCTATGCTCGGCATTATCCTTTTGTTACCAATTTACCGGATATCTCTGAATATGATTTTAATTCTTTACCGCCGGCCGTTATTGATAATATCTGTAAAGATGATGTTTCTCATACAGGCCCTCAGGAATTATATGAGGAAATCCAAAACGGCCGCAGACCAATTCCTTTTTCAGATCTGTGTTAATGGTAAAATAATGGCTAGGTTTTACCGTGTTTGAGGAGAAGTAGTAGCTTCCTGGAGGTATTATGATAATTGAGAGCCTTTCTGATTTGTCTATGCTTATTTCGTTTATTTGTTTTTTATCAGGCATGTTTTGGGCTTTATACAGACGTCATTCACTAAATCCATTTTTGTTTGGTACTGCTGCTGCTGTCTTTTTTGTCTTTGTTTCGTATAGATTAGCTGCAGGACATATAACCTCATCTATTTTATCTGCCTCCTTATTTAATACCTTCAGAGTATTCTTATTTAATGAGGATTTGACTTTTGTACTTGAGAGGATTACTGACAGCAGATTACATTTGTACATCTCATCATTATATGTAATTGCACCGGTATTACTTATTGGGTCGGTTGTTGCATATATAATTGAGTTGTCCTCTCGCGCCAAATTGATTATATTGCGAATTATAGCCAGAGAAATATATATATTCTCAGAGATTAATGAAAAAAGCGCCCTTCTGGTGGAGGATTTGCAAAAAAAAGGCGGAAGAAACTGTAGTATTTTTGCCAGTAAACCAGAAATAATTGAAGGCGAGCTGTATGATCTTGTAGAAAGAGCAAAAAAAAGCGGTGCTATTTTTCAAAAGAATAGTATAGTAGAGTTGCATTGGTTAAAAAAACTTGTGAATAAGCAGATTAACTGGGTTCTGATTTCAGATGATCAGACCTTAAATTTGCAACAGGCTATAGCTGTCAATGAACTCTATAAATCAACACATAAAGGATGCATATTTGTTTTTTCTGAGCAACCTGAGGCAGAGATGCTTCTGGATTCAATGATCAAGGAAAAGCTCAAGGTAAGAAGAATAAATGAAAAACTGTCCATTGTGTTTAACCTTTTCACGCAATACCCTTTATATCAGAATTGCAATGATAAAACTATCAATTTGCTTGTGATTGGCGCAAGTGATATTGGTCTGGCATGTGTTCGGACTGCTGCCTGGTGCTGCCAGATGGATGGATATAGCTTTAAAATTACTTGTGCAGATAATGACGCCGCAGCCTTTGATAGATTTAAATTAAGCTGTTCGGAGCTTTTGCAAACCTGCAATATTGAATTGAGGCAAATAAATATTGATAGTACTGAATTATGGAATTTGCTCGATGAAAATCTTCAAGCGTCTTATGTAATAATAGCAAGGCAAAATGATGATAACTGCTCACAAACAGCGATTAATGTACGTGCATATTATGAAAGAAAGAATTTCGGCAATAAAATGCCATTGATTTTCCCGCTCATGAGAAGTCCGGAAAAAGCTAATCTGATAAAAAGTTTAATTAATGGACAAAAGCAAAGCTATGATTTTTTACCGTTTGGGAATAAAGAAACTATCTACAAAACAGATATTCTTTTTTACAGTATATGGGAAAAAAGAGCTTATGAAATGCATAAATGGTTAGGTTATGGCGAAGTTGATTTTGATGATATGGAATATAATCGCAAGGCGTCAATAGCTGCCGTTGTTCATATGCAGTACAAATTAAAAAGTGCCGGTGTTGAAACGTGTGAGCAATATGCCAACTATATTGAAGATGCGGATAATCTGGAAAAGCAGGTCAGAGCCGAACATGAACGCTGGAATGCATATATGCGCTCTGAAGGCTATGTTACAGCCAGTATGACAGAAGCTGAATGTTATTTAAAATCTATTAATAATCATAAAAATGTAATGGCACTCAAGCATTCTTGTCTTATAGATTTCGATGAACTTGACCAGCTGACAGCACTTGTGCAGCCTTACAAAAGTATAGACTTTAAGGAGCAGGATGTTCGTTCTGTTAAGTGGCTTGCCAGTAATAAAACTGAGGATTAAGTACTCGCACTGGCGGCGGCTGCACTTGATGCGGCAATTGCTGCGCAGACCGCTGCCTGCTGAGCGACTATTAGTGAGACAGTGCTACTGATGGCGGTTGTTTGTGCGGCTATATTTTCATTCAACATTATACTCTTGTTTTCATGTGAATTCTGGGCAATATGAAAGCTTGATACCAGCATGCCGGCATGCATGAGACGTTGTTTGCTGCCTATACCTAAAAGACCATAACCTTTTTGCTTTGAGAGAAAATTATCGACGGCAACAATATCATTAATTACATCATTATGGGGCAACATTGCCAAAATGCCAAGATTGGCTAACTCATAGCTGCCGCCATATCGACATCCTTTGTTTTTAAGTCCATGATAAATGTTCATTGTTTTCTGGTATTTTTCACTAGGTGTGCCTTCACATAGAGCCAACACATGACTTAAGGACTGCACGGCATTTTTGGAAAAAAATTGACTTTTTAACATTTGATAGCAGCTCTCGGTTTCGTGCACAATTTGCTCATCATTTAGAGAAGACATTGCCAGCATGGCAGCAAAGATGCTGTCTTCAGAAGATGTAAGGAAAAAGTGATTGTTTTTCATTAGCTCATAGATATGTCTGGTGCGTTGCGCAATTTGCATCAAATTTTCAGATTTAACCATATCTGATAGAATAACCGCTGCAATTGGCAGATATTCTGAAGCAAAAAAATTGCGTTTCAACATATCATAAGCTTGTAAAGTTCTGTGCATTTTTTTCTCAGGGTCAGGTGATACTGCTAGTAAAGAAATCATTGCCAGCTTAGCTGTTCCACGGAAATTTGAGAACAACCCGGTATGGTTTTTTAGAATAGTGTCACATGATCGAATTCTATCAATATCAACAAGCTGTTTTTTGTCGGTAAAGATAGCAGCACAGACCGGATATATATAGCTGCTCTGCCAGCCGAAAGCATTTTTCAAACGGTCGCGATTTTCGATGAATAGATTACACATATTATTAAGGCTGGCATTCATAATTATTCCCCCAATTATTGTTAAAAATGAACTTTTTTTTTCATAGCATGTTTATTATAACCTATTATTATTTTCCAAGTAAAAGTAAAGAGGCATTATTGTACACAAAAATTACACATTTACGTGTTAAAATCATACCAATTCTATATGAATTATAGGTGAAGTTGTGTTTGGAACAAATAACAGTGGGGTAAATATGAAAGCGGAGCAAATTGTATTTGTAGTAAAGGGTATGACTTGTTACGGCTGTGAACAGATTATTCAAAAAAACATGCTGTCTTCAAAAGGTGTATTGAAAGTAAAAGCTGATTACAGGAATAATAAGGTAGAAGTTAAATATTTTCCTGACCAAATAGATCGAAAAAGATTAATAGGGATAATTGAGCAGAGTGGATATACTGTATTGAGTTCTCCTGAGTCGAAAAAAATTGTTTTGTTAAAATCAGTTTTAGTTTTGGCTGTTATGATTATGCTATATCAGCTTTTATCTAGATTAGGTGTGTTTACCTTTATTCCAGAGATTCAAACCGGTTCTAGTTTGCTGATGATTTTTCTTGTGGGTGTAATGACTAGTGTGCATTGTGTAGCTATGTGTGGTGGAATCAGTTTGGCGACAGGTGCTGCAAGGGCAAGAGAAAAAGTAAATGCAGATTTTAACAAAGATGCGAATACTGATACAAGGCCTATAGTGAGATCAAGCGCTGCCAGGCGTGCAGTTCTCTATAATGGTGGCCGTATCCTTTCATATACGATAACCGGTGCTGCTGCAGGTTTATTAGGTCAAGTCATTTCTATAAATAATACAGGCCGAAACATTGTAATTCTGATAGCAGGTCTTTTTATGTTGCTTATGGGACTTAATATACTTGAATTGACACCTTGGCTGCGAAAAATAAAAATACCTCTTCCAAAGAAAATTATTGCTGTTCAAGCAAAAATGTCTGGCAATTCTCCTTTCTGGATCGGCTTGTTTAACGGTCTTATGCCATGCGGGCCTCTTCAAATGATGCAGTTATATGCTCTCGGTACAGGAAATGTTCTGCTCGGAGCATTGTCAATGATGATTTTTGCTTTAGGTACTACACCTCTTATGTTTGGTATAAGCTATTTTGCCGGCCTGCTTAGCGGTAAGAAAACAAATGTGATCAAACTGGTAAGTTCTTTGCTTGTAATTCTTCTTGGCATTCAGATGATTGGCAGGGCAATAGATATTCCGATGCTGATCCAGGCCAGGCAAGCAAACAGGCAGATCGAGGCCGCAGATGGTGCCGTTGCCACCATAGAAGATGGTTATCAGCTTGTCGAGACAAGATTTTTATATGGCAGGTATCAGCCGATTGTTGTACAGGCAGGAATACCTGTACGTTGGGTTATTACCGCACAAGAGGGTGATCTTAATGGCTGCAACTATAGTATTCTGATAGATGAATTCGGAATATCACAGGATCTTGACTATGGAGAAACCGTTATAGAATTCCTGCCGGAAGAAGAAGGGACATACCGTTATACATGCTGGATGAATATGATATCAAGCAATATTACTGTGCTTTCATCAGAGCTTGCTGAATAGAAATTTGATACCTTTTAAGATATGACCATTTGCAATTTCTAGAATTCCTTCAAGCAAATAATTTTTCATTCCTCCACTAATTTTCATAGCTGAAAGAGAAGCATCTGCAGCAGAATTCATCAACATACGAAAATCTGGATTATTGTAATCCCTTTTTTTATCAAAATCTTTTGATACTTTTGATTCTATTGCTCTATACAGTATTTTCATTATTTTTGAATAGTCTTTAGTCAAGTTCAAAAAGTTGGTGTAAATTGCCTTCCAGTATCTGCATGAATCAGGTGACAACATGCAGGTGTGCCGCTCGTTCTGCTAACGCTTCTTTTCTTTTTATCCGACCGATTGTTTTCTGTCTAATTTACTATAACCCATCCACATAATAGATGTCGTAGCAAAAATACAGAACTCAAAAAAGAGCAGGGTCAATTAAGCGGGACACTCTATATAATTTAATTCAAGTCTGTAAACGCATTATTTGCAGGCTTATACAGGCTTTTTACTATAATTCTTGTCTGGTACTTAGTACCAGACAAGGATATCAGAATAATCCTTTGAAGTGTCTTTATATCAGCACATTTGACGATTTAAAGCGATAACGTTGTCTGGCACCAAGTGCCAGACAATCTTATAGACAAACACGGCTGTAAAGATCTATTGCCAGGTGTTTTAAGGCTTTTTTGATTTGAGATAGAGTGTCCCCCCCTATGTGTCACTAATATTGATCAAGGATATGATGAAGAAAAGTCAGCGGAACAGCTAAATCTTAGGGAGGTAAAAATGGCTGCAGAGTTTAGAGGCGGAAAATGTTTATCAGACAAAATGATTGCTGGTAACTGGAAACAAAAGTTGCATTTTTAATGTGCATTTGAACACGAGTTTATGGCTAGTTCTCGTTTGATTTTGGAATGTGGACATTGGTGTCCTGTATGTGAAAGAGACAGCTGGCACAATTACGAAAGATCTGAGCGTGATCCTTATTTCTATCCTTAATTTTCTCAGGTATGGCAGCATTTACACAATGATAATGAGAAGGAATATGTTTACCCTAAAATAGTATCTGAATTAGATGTTGAATGTTAAATACTTAAAAAAATTATTATAAGAAGGTTGAGTCTATCTAATTTAATTCTTAAAATAAGTAATGTTTTTTGTGAAAACAATTGATTTTCCGTATATAAAGCAATAATATTGCTCTATATAGGGAGTTTTAATATTTATACCATACAGGAGTTTTAAAATGACAAATCAGAAAAAATCTACAGATAAAGAAAAAAAAGTAATGGTGGCAATGAGCGGAGGAATTGATAGTTCAGTAGCTGCCCTTATTTTGCAAAAACAAGGCTATGAGGTATGTGGCGCCACTCTCAAATTATATGCAAATGAAAATATTGGCGTTGAAGCAAGCAGAACCTGCTGTTCTCTTGAAGATGTTATTGATGCACGTTCTGTAGCTACAACATTAGGATTTCGTCATTATGTTTTTAATTTTGGAGATCTTTTTGAAGAAAAGATAATTACAAAATTTGCAGATAGCTACGAACGTGGGTTAACTCCAAATCCTTGTATTGATTGCAATCGATTTGTAAAATTCGGCAAAATGATCGAGCGTGCTGCAATGATCGATATCGCCCAAATAGCTACCGGTCATTATGCAAGAATAGAATTTAATAAGGAAAAAGATCGTTATTTGTTAAGAAAAGCTGTTGATACTTCAAAAGACCAGACATATGTTTTATATAATTTAAGCCAATCGGATCTAGCTGCCACCCTTTTCCCGCTTGGTGATCTGACCAAACAGCAAGTTAGAGAAATTGCTAATGACTATGGCTTGAAAAATGCGAATAAACCGGATAGTCAGGATATTTGTTTTGTGCCGGACGGTGATTATGCAGCTTTTTTGGAAAAAGTTAAGGGCTTAGTCAGCAAATCAGGATTTATCATTGATCAGAAAGGTAATTGTTTAGGAACCCATAAAGGCTTGATTAATTATACAATAGGACAACGCAAAGGCCTTGGTACAATCAAAGGACAGACAGAGCCTCTTTATGTTATAAGCAAGGATATTACCAATAATCTGTTGGTCGTTGGAACCGCAGCAGATTTATTTTCAAAAAACTTCAAGGTTAATGACATAAATCTGATCAGCTGCGATCGAATAAGTGGTTCACTAAGAGTTACTGTAAAAACACGTCATACACAAAAAGAAAGTCCGGCAATTATTAGACAGACAGATTATGATATTATAGAAGTAGATTTGCTTGAACCTGTACGGGCTGTTGCACCAGGACAGGCAGCTGTTTTCTACGATGGGGAATATGTCGTAGGCGGTGGGACGATTGCTGATTTATAATTAGACTAATGTGTTTGTTGGCGATTATAAATTTGATATATCAAATTTAGCAGATAACAGGGGATTGCTGTGGATGAAAAAATTTGGAATAATGGTTGGTCTTGATAAAAAAGATTCATTTGAAGGCTGGTTTTGCAAAATTGATGATAAAAAAAACAATATTATGATATCTGTTATCTGGGGATATTCAACTCATGAAAATTCCAGTCATGCATTTATACAGTTTCAGGATTCTCTTGAGCATAAAACGACATATGTAAGATATCCGATTTCGGATATGTCATGGAATGATAATCCTTTTGTTCTTAAAATTGGCAATAATCAATTATCCCAGTTCGGAATGGTGCTGGTTTTTAAGACTGAAAATATATATGTTCAGGCAAATTTGCGTTTCGATAGTTTTTTGAAAATAAAGAGTTCATTGCTAAAGCCTGATATTATGGGCTGGCTTAGTTTTTTTCCCAATGAGTGCAATCATTCAATAACCAGCATGAAACATACAGCTGAAGGTAATCTGAAGATTAATGCTCAAAGCTGGGCAATTGATAGTGCCGATTCATATATGGAAAAAGATTGGGGAACTGGTTTTCCAAAGCAATATGTATGGGTTCAGGCAAATGACTGGCAAGACAGATCATTTGCTTTCAGCTATGCTTCTGTACCGATGCTAGGAAAGTATAAAAAAGGTTTTTTTCTGGTTTTGATACATGAGGGCAAGGAATACAGATTTACTTCCATAGAGGGTTCTAAAATGCTGGAATTTAAAGCTGACGATGACAGCTTTCGTGCTGTTATAAAAAAAGGCAAAAACAAATTTTTTGTGACGGCAAAACAATCTAATCCGGTAGCTCTAGCATCTCCAGATAAAGGAGAAATGAGGACTAAAATTAAAGAATCTATAGACGGAATAATAAATATCAGATTTGAAATTTCCGGTAAAGAAATAATTAATATTTCCAGTAAGAGAGCCTCGATTGATGTTCACTTTTGAGTTTAATTGAATTGTGGTCAGAATACTCAAGCATATCAGAGTTTGCGCCAGGTTTGGGGCGCTAATAAAACAAGAACAGGGTATATTTCCAATCTGCCTGCAACCATGGCAAAAGATAATACCAGCTTAGTCCAGTTTGAAAATTCATAATAATTTGACACCGGTCCTACGGTGTCAAGACCGGGGCCAATATTATTCAGAGTTGCTGCAACTGCACTAAAAGCAGTAACGAAATTAGGGGAGTCGAAGCTTATTATAAAAAGACAGCCGGCAAAGAACAGCATATAGGTCATAAAATATACTGAAACACTTTGTTGAAGGCCGCTACTTATAGGCTTGTGCTCAAAATTCACTACTATGCGTCTGTTTGGACTAATTGCCCGGCGAATATCCTGTGATACTGTTTTCATAAAAATTGCTACGCGAGAAACTTTTATACCACCACCTGTAGATCCTGCCATACCACCACAAAACATTAAAAACATAAGAATAATATGTGCTGCCATCGGCCAATTATCAAAATTTACAGTCGCATATCCTGTAGTACTGATAATGGAGGAAACTGTAAAGAAAACATCTTTCAGCATCGTTGTCTGACTATCATAAGTTGAAAAAAGCATAATGCTTATAGATACAATTGCTAAAACAACGATAGAAATATACCAACGCAATTCCTCGCTTTTTAATGCTGTTTTTACCTGCTTAAAAAGAATAAGATAATAAAGATAAAAATTCACTCCGAAAATCAGCATTCCCATTCCCAGAATGATTTCTATCGAAGGACTATTATAATGTGCTATGGAGGAATTGTACATGCTAAAACCACCTGTGCCAGCAGCCCCAAAGGCATGAATGAAGGCGTCATATACAGGCATGCCAAATATAATAAGAATAAGAATAAGAAATCCTGTTAAAGTGAGATATATTTTGTAGAGAATACGAGCGGTGTGACTAACTCTGGCCATTAATTTACCAAATGTAGGCCCTGGCACTTCTGCTCTCATTATATGAACCGCATCTGACTCTACTTTAGGCAGGATCGCCAGTGCAAATACAAGCACTCCCATACCGCCGATCAGATGAGTCAGGCTGCGCCAGAACAGTATAGACCTCGGCAGTGATTCAATATCGTTAAGAATGCTGGCTCCGGTAGTGGTAAATCCACTGACTGTTTCAAAAAAAGCATTTATCGGACTGGATATTGATCCGCTTAGAATAAAGGGAAGAGATCCGAATAGTGAAAGCAAAAACCAGGTAAGAGTTACAACCATGAAACCTTCACGGGCATAGAATTCAGATCTTTCCGGTCTGCGAAAGCTCATCAGAATTCCTGTAAGTAAAACAATGATAATGGTTGCCAGAAAGGGCAGTATAGTAACTGTTCCTTCTTTATATATGAGTGCTACAACTAGAGGAGCAAGCATAAGCGCCCCTTCTATCAGCAGGGTTCTGCCAAGGATAAATCTGACAATTGAATAGTTCATAAAGTTGCAACCCTCATCAGTTTCCAGCCAGAATATCGTCTATATTAGATATGTTTGACTGTGTTGTGACAATAGCAACCCGGTCATCAGGCATAATTAAATCTCTCCCGCCTGGGAAAATTAATTTGCCTTTTCTCATAATAAAAGCAATAAGTAGTCCGGGTTTAAGATTCATATCAATCAACGGTATGCGAACAGCTTTGCTGTCATAAGTAACATGAAAAAGCAGTGTTTCTACTCTGCTATCAGCCATGCGATAAAGTGCTTCTACATCAGATGCCTGAGAATTCTCGAGCGCTCTGACAAATCTTATAATATTATCTGCAACAAGTCTGCGCGGAGTAATAACGGCTCCAAGATTCGAACAATCTATTACTTTTAGTAAATCAGTTCTGTTAACCTTGGTTATTACTTTATGCACCCCTTGCTGACCGGCAAATAAAGAAAGCAAAAGATTTTCTTCATCTATTCCTGTCAGTGAGATGACCGTATCATAGCTTGACATTCGTTCTTCGCGGAGGAAACTTTGATTTGTACCATCACCGCAGACAACCTCAACCTCTGGGAAGTCAGCAGCTAGAATATCAGCTGATTTCGTATCTACTTCGATAACTTTGACGCGCATCCTCATCCTGAGAAGCTGTGGCAGTAAATAATGAGTAATCCTGCCACCACCTATAATGAGTGCTGAATACAGCTTCTGTCTGGACTGTTTATCAACTGCAAAAAGTCTGGTCAAATCTTCATTTTGACCAGTCACATGAATGAAATCACCAGCTTGTAAAATAGTATCTCCCGTAGGGATAATTACTTCATCTCCACGCTGAACAATGCAAATTAGAATGTGTTTATCTTTATTTCGCAAATTTCTTAAGGTTTGACCAATCAGACTGCTGTTTTTATCAAGCCTGACCTCTATTATATTTACTCGACCATTCATGAATTGTTCAACGCCCAGAACAAAAGGAAACTGAATAATTCTGGCAATGTCTGTTGCTGCTTCCAGTTCAGGATTAATCATAAGACTTATGCCAAGACTCTCTTTAACAAAACCCATTTGTAAAGAAAATTCAGGATCGCGTACACGGGCTATTGTCTTACCAGCACCTGCTTTACGAGCTGTAATAGCTGCTATAATATTTGTTTCATCACTTTGAGAAACCGCAATAAAAACGTCACATGAATCAACGCCTGCTTCAAGCTGCGTTTTGTAGATGGCGCCGTTTCCATGAATGCCGGTTATATCTGCCAGACTTATCAGCTGATTTAAACGTCTGCCATCTTTTTCTATAAGAACGACATCATGTCCTTCTTTGGCTAAGGATCTTGTAAGTTCCTCGCCAACCTTGCCTGCTCCCATGATAACAATGTTCACTGCTTATACCTCAAAACAATTGTTTTATCCTTGCCAGAATATATAATTGGCTAAAAGACAAACCTATGAAAGATATAATATCATATATAGAGCAATCTGAAAGCCTACAATATTTGTGGTTTAATGACATAATCCAGATTTGATGACATAATACAAAAAAGCATATAAATTCCCAAAGGAGATTGGTAACTATGTTAGAAAGATATCCATTGAATGATAGATGGCTTTTCTGTAAATCTTTTTCCGATGATATGAAACAAGCAGATTATTGCTCCGATGATTTTGAACAGGTGCGCCTGCCGCATAGCTGTCAATTGATAAATTACAATTATATTGATGAAGAAATATACCAGATGACTTGTGCCTACAAAAAAAACCTTGATTTAACTTGGATTGATAAACCTGATTATAAAAGGATTTTTCTTTATTTTGAAGCTGCAGGTCATGAAGCAACGGTATATATTAACGGGATTGAAATTTTTGTCCATAGAGGTGGATATACTTCTTTTAGAGTAGAAATTACAGACCGTGTTGATTTTGAAAAAGAAAATACGATTCTGATAAGGCTTGATAGTAAAGAATCACTTAATCAACCGCCTTTTGGGAATGTTATCGATTTTATGACATACGGAGGTTTGTACCGTGAAGCGTATCTGGAAATTTCAGGCAGAAGTTTTTTAGATGATGTATATGTTCATTGTGATGAACCATTAAGTGCAAATCAGAAGCTTGTTTGTCAATTTCAAATTAACCGTAATGATATTAGTTATTGTCTTGAAGATTATAGTGTAGAAATGGTTCTTTGTAAAAAAGGCAGTAGCACTGAATTGTTGAACAAGCGAATAACAAAACTAGAAAGTCAGCAGCAGGATAAATTGATAGACTTTCAAATTATTGAAAAAGTACCGAAGCTGGATTTATGGAATCTTGATGAACCTAATCAATATAGCTTGTTCTTAAGACTTTTTCTGAAAACCATGTCAGAAAACGAGCTTTTGGATGAAGTAACTATAAACTTTGGTGTGAGGGAAGCTGTTTTTAAGAAGGATGGCTTTTATCTCAATGGTGAAAAAATACTTTTAAGAGGACTTAACAGACATCAGAGTTATCCCTATGTCGGATATGCAATGCCTGAAAGAGCTCAGAAATTTGATGCTTTTATATTAAAAAATGAACTGGGAGTAAATGCTGTCAGGACTGCACATTATCCTCAATCAAGACATTTTATCGAAGCTTGCGATGAACTTGGCTTGCTTGTATTTACAGAAATACCGGGCTGGCAGCATATAGGTGATCAAGATTGGAAAAATTTAGCTCTAGAGAATATAAAAGAAATGATTCTGGAATATAGAAATCATCCATCTATTATTCTTTGGGGAGTTAGAATTAATGAATCTCAGGACGATGATGAATTCTATAAGCAGGCCAATCAACTTGCTCATAAATATGATCAATGCAGACAAACCGGTGGTGTAAGATTTATCCAGAAAAGCAACCTTCTTGAGGATGTTTATACATATAATGATTTTTCTCATAATGGCAGTAATAAAGGGATTGACCCGAAAAATAAAGTTACTTCTGATACACAAAAAGGATATCTTGTTTCAGAATATAATGGTCACATGTACCCAACCAAAATTTTTGATGATGAAAGGCATCGATTAGAACATGCTCTTCGCTATGCCAGAGTTTTAAGTGATATAACCATGGCGGATGAAGTTGCTGGTGGGTTTGGCTGGTGCATGGCCGATTACAATACTCATAAAGATTTTGGCAGCGGTGATCAGATTTGTTACCATGGTGTCCTCGATATGTTCCGCAACAAAAAACTGGCAGCAGATGTTTTTGCCAGTCAGCAGGATGAACCAATAATGCAAATCAGCTCGGCAATGAATATTGGTGATCATCCTGGAGGCTATATAGGTCAGGTATATGCTTTTACCAACATGGATAAGATCAAATTATATAAAAATGATATTTATGTAAACGAATTCTACCCAAACAAAAAATTATATCCCGGATTAATTCATCCTCCTGTAATGATAGACGATTTCATTGGCGATTTACTGGTGACTCAGGAAGGCTATTCAGCAAAAATCTCTAAAACAATGAAGGAAGTACTTTACGCCGTTGCACGATATGGTCAAAATGGGCTCCCTTTACGCTATAAACTTAAAATGGCGGGGCTCATGATTCTAAAAGGAATTAGTTTAGAAGAGGGCACAAGGCTTTACTATAAATACGTGGGTAACTGGGGTGATCAAGTCACTTCCTATAGATTTGAAGGGTTGCTCGACGACAAAATCGTCTGTGTCAATGAAAGAAGACCAGGCAAAAAGATTATTCCTAAAATAGAGGTTGATTCGCAGGAATTAGTCGAAGGCGATACATATGATGTTGCTTCAGTTCGCATAGAAGTACAAGATGAAAATTCAAACCGTTTGTATTACTATATGGAACCTCTTTGTTTATCAGTTGAAGGCAATATAGAAATAATCGGTCCAAACTGTATAAGCCTAAAAGGTGGTGCAGGCGGAACCTATATTAAAACAATTGGCAAAACTGGTTCTGGTATTTTAACTATAAAAGGTCATAATTTTTGTGAAAGCATAATTTTTACTGTCAGGCAGAAAGTTTGACGGGATTGGCAACAAATTTTATTTTGCCCAAAAATTCTCAAAAATTTTTTTGAAATTTAGCACAATATCATACTTGACAAGCAGATGTAAGCGGGAGTAAACTTTAATAGGTTAGAGATAGTTAACTCAATCTCTTTTGTTTTCTGGTTACTGTAGCTAAGGAAGTGATATTATGAGCCAGGCATTGATCAATAGATTATTTAATTTTGAGGCGAATAACAGAAAAAATAGAATAGGTAAGCAAAAGAATTTGACAAATGTGGAAGTCAATATTCCTGTTGTCATAAAGGATATTGTTACCAAGGAAAAAGAAATTATTGATTTTCTGTTTACTTTAGGCTGTTACAAAGGTGAAAGAGTAACTGTTATTTCGGTGTTGGCGGATAATTATATCATTCATGTCAAAGATGTGAGATATAGTATAGATTCAGATCTTGCCAGAGCAATTCTTGTTTAACGTACATGTTAAGTTTTTATGATAATTCATGTTAATATACTTTTAGATTCAGAATAGTTTTACAAAAATAAATAAAGCTTTTTTTTGAGACTTTTGTATAGATATCAGAAGCAGAGAAATTAAGCATATTAGTGGGCTGCATTATTTGCGAAAATTTACAATTGGTGTTTTAGCCTTTCTTTTAGTCTTTTATTTTTGCTACGGAATATTTTGCTTTGCAATAGTTTTTTGACTTCATCTTTTCATAATATAAATCAGGAGGATTGATTAATGAGGATAGCATTAGCTGGTAATCCCAATAGTGGGAAAACTACTTTATTTAATGCAATAACAGGCAAGATTGAACATGTAGGAAACTGGCCTGGAGTTACTGTTGCCAAAAAAGAAGGTGATGTGAAAAGAAGCTTGAATAAATCGGGCGATAAAATCAGAGTTGTTGATTTGCCGGGAGCGTATTCTTTGTCACCATTTACATCAGAAGAGAGTATTACCAGTAATTTTATTAGAGATGAAAAACCAGATGTTATAATCAATATTGTTGATGCTTCCAATTTGAATAGAAGTTTGTTTTTTACAACACAATTACTTGAACTAGGCATACCACTTGTAATTGCACTTAATAAAAGTGATTTGTTGCAAAAAAAAGGCATTGTCATAAAAACAGATATTCTTGAGCAGCAACTTGGTTGTAAAGTTGTTGAAACAGCTTCCGTTCAAGGTGTCGGCTTGGAGGCACTTATTAATGAAGCTATAAGTATAAAGGGAAAAGAGCAGATTTCTAATTTTACTAGTCATACTCTTTCAGAAAACATTGATAAAGATGAATTTGAAAGAATAGATCGGGAGCGTTTTGCTTTTGTTGATAATATAGTAAAAGCTGCCGAGGATAGATCTGTAGCAAGTCATAAGCAAACAAAGCAAGATGCAGCAGATAGAATTATTGCCCATAAATTTTGGGGTATCCCGATATTCGCGGCAGTTATTTTTCTGGTTTTTTCTATTTCTCAAAATTATCTTGGGGCATTTCTTGCGGATTTCTTTGTAGGATGGATCGATGGTTTTTATGCTTTTGTAGAAGGCTTGCTGGGGGATAATGTATCTCCTTTGCTCAGCTCTTTGCTGTTAGATGGAATTATTGGCGGTGTTAGTGCCGTTGTTGGCTTCCTACCTCTTATAATGGTTCTGTTTTTCCTGCTTGCACTTTTAGAAGATTGCGGCTATATGGCTCGTGTTGCTGTTGTTATGGATAGATATTTGAAAAAAGTTGGTCTTTCAGGTAAATCTATAATACCAATGGTTATTGGCACAGGTTGTGCAATTCCTGGAATAATGGCAACTAGAACAATCAAAGATGAAAGACAAAGACGGACAACTGCAATGTTGACACCTTTTATGCCATGTGGAGCAAAACTTCCTGTTATCGCACTTTTTGCCGGTGTTTTTTTCAAAGATGCTGCTTGGGTGGGAACTTCGATGTATTTTGTAGGCATTGCGATTATTATTTTTGGTGCTCTTCTGATCAAAAAAATAACTAAAGAAGGTGCTTCTAAATCATATTTCATAATGGAGCTTCCGGAATATCGTTTTCCGAGCATAAAACGTGCTTTTATTTCTATGATGTCCAGAGCTAAGGCTTTTATTATTAAAGCGGCAACCATTATACTCATATGTAATGCGGTTATTCAGATTATGCAAACATTCACCTGGAGCTTCCAGCCGATAGAAGAAGGTATGGAAAGCATGAGCATTCTTGCCAGTATTGCAAGTCCGTTTGCAGTTCTTTTGATTCCGCTTGGTTTTGGTGTATGGCAGTTAGCGGCAGCTGCTGTTACCGGGTTTATAGCAAAAGAAAATGTTGTAGGAACATTAGCTGTAGTATATTCCATAAGAAATTTTATAGATACAGAAGAGCTGTTGCTTGTATCAGGAGCAGAAGATGTGGCGTCAATAATGGGAATAACTTCTGTTGCAGCACTTGCATATTTGATGTTTAATCTTTTTACACCGCCTTGTTTTGCTGCCATTGGTGCTATGAATGCTGAGATGGATAGTCCCAAGTGGTTGTGGGCAGGAATAGGATTCCAATTTGGGATGGGTTATTTTGTAGCTTATATGGTATATCAGCTTGGTACATTGATTACAACCGGCAGTTTTGGAACAGGTGCTATTCCTGGCCTTATAGCAGTGGCTGGGATGGTTGCTATCATCATTTATCTGATAAGGAAAAATGATAAATCTGCATTAGCAGGTATAAAGGAAGCTGATTAAAATGCTAAAAGATTTGATTGTTATCATTGTGATAGCAGCTATAATTATAGCTGCTATTGTCAAACTTGTATCAGATAGAAAAAAAGGTGTTAAATGTTCTGGGTGTCCCCATAGTAAGGATTGCTCCAGTAAGAGTCTGTGTTCTGGATCAGATTCAGGCGAAGATGTGACTAATACCTAAAGATATCTAACATGTTTTTTGATAATTTCTATTTTTGGAGATTGTGAGATTGCTAAACCTCACAATCTTATTTTATTTCTCTGGTTTTTAACTTGAAAAATCTGATTGCAAAATTTACAAACATTGTCACGTAAATGACAAATAGAATCAAAAAGAAAATAAACATAAAAATTCTAATCGACTGTAAATGGTTGCCTAAAATCACAGCTCTGAAATGGATGATAAGCTGTGGTACTATAATTAGGGCGAAAATAATGGCAACAGGAATAAGTTTGCTTTTTACTACTCTTTGCAGCATTTCAATTTTGGATTCCAGGTCATTGAAAATTGTTTCATTGCTGTCTGCATCTTTGGCAGCTTTGCGGAAATAACTCCAGTTATTTACATCAAATAAATATTCCCAGCCACAATCACTAAATAGTTTAATATATTGAAGTTTGTTTTGGTCGCTGTCTTCGTTGAAATCAAGCTGATAAATTACATCTTCCGGTTCACATTTTTCAAACACATAAAACCCAGGATAAATAAATTTCTTGAATTTCCAACCTTGATTATGTTTTTTTCTCAAATAAATTTCTTCTTGCTCGAAATCTGCCAAAGTATAAAAACGAAATCCGATTCTTCTTTTTTTATCCATCAATATATTCCCCTTTGCTATTTTTAAAAAGTCTTTCAATTCTTTTAATTTCCATCTGAAGAATTTGTTTGCCTAAGTCACTGATAATATATATTTTTCGTTTATCTTCTTCTTTAATAAATTTAATCAATCCATCTTTTTCCATTTTGGCTAAACTTCCATACATTGTACCAGGGCTGATTTTAATTTCGTTATTAGTCATCTGTAATACTTTCTGCAAAATATTGTAACCATGCATTTCTTCTTGCAGACAAAACAAGATATAAAAACCTGTTTCTGTCATCGGTATATATATTCTTTTCAGTCTCTCTTCCAAATTATTAATCCCCCAATGTATATTCTGTATTATATAAAAGCAAATTTGATCTGTTTAAGTCATTCTTGATGTAATAAATAACGCAGTGCAATGCATCGCGGTGTTATATATCGCACCTCTATATATACAGATTTTATCTATTTTTGTCAATAAATCTAAAAATGTTTTGCAATTCAAACAAATTGATAGCCAAAAGACCTTGTTTTTCGGTATAATCAGTACAACAGATCGCAATGACCGTTTTAATCATTGATTTGACATCATTAACAGGAAAGTTGTCAGAACAATCATTGTCAGAATGGCAAGACATTATTTAAGGGGTGTGCTATGAAGAACAAGGCTTTGTATGATGTAAGAGAAATCAAAAATCTGAAGGACATGCTGCGCCAGAGCGCTGATTTGTATGCAAATGATACTGTTTTTATGGTAAAAGATCCACGCGCTGTGGCAGATGTCAAGTCTGTCAAAGCAGCATCAGAAAACGCTGACCAGTCAAGTGAAGCATATCTTGAAGTAAGCTACAAAAAATATAGCGAAGATGTTGATGCTTTTGGAACATGGCTGATGAGTCAAGGTATTGATAATGCCAGAGTTGCTATTTTGGGCGAAACAAGATATGAATGGTATGTCAGTTATCTTGCTACTGTTAACGGAACAGGTATAGTAGTTCCTCTTGATAAAGAGCTACCAACAGTAGAGATATGTAACCTTTTGAATAGATCACATGCAGACATTCTTATATTTTCAAATAGTAAGAAAAAAGATGTTGATGCAATCAGAGATCAGATACCTTCTGTTAAAAAAATAATATGCATGGATCAGCCTGACACTTCAACAGAAGACATTTATTTCTGGGAAGGACTTAGCAAGGGGTATGATCTTGTAGATCAAGGTGATAAGAGTTTTATAAATGCAGAGATTGATGAAAAAGCTCTGGGGATTTTACTCTTTACGTCTGGTACTACTGCAAAATCAAAAGCTGTCATGTTGTCTCATCATAATATTTGTATAAATTTGATGGCTATGTGCAGTATGCTTTACATAGGCCCATCTGATGTTTTCCTTTCTGTTTTACCACTGCATCACACGTATGAATGTACTTGCGGCTTTTTGTGTCCTGTTTACCGTGGTTGTACGGTTGCAGTTTGTGAGGGCTTGCGTCATATAACCAAAAACATGCAGGAATCAAAAGTAACAATGATGCTTGTTGTTCCTTTGATGCTTGAATTGTTTTATAAAAGAATAATGAAAGCGGCAACCAGTAGTCCTGAGCTGGCAAAAAAATTCAGATTAGGTCTGAAAATCAGTGGGACTTTGAGGAAAATAGGTATAGACAAGAGACGTAAACTATTTGCTAAAGTTCACGACAATTTTGGTGGCCATCTGAGACTTCTTATTGCCGGAGGTGCTGCGATTGACCCTTCCGTTCTAGAAGGGATGCAGAATTTGGGAATACATTGTGTGCAGGGATACGGTCTGACAGAATGTGCACCGATTTTGGCACTGAATCGTGATATTTATTACAAAAATGAATCGGCAGGACTGCCTTTGCCCGGCGTTGATGTTAGAATTATTGATAAAGATGAAAATGGGATTGGTGAAATCATTGGTAAAGGCCCTAATGTCATGCTTGGGTATTATGAAAATGAGGAAGCGACAGCCGAAGCAATTGATGCAGATGGTTATTTCCATACAGGCGATTTAGGCTATCTTGATGATGATAATTTTGTTATCATCACAGGCAGAAAGAAAAATGTTATAGTTACCAACAATGGCAAAAACATTTATCCTGAAGAAATTGAGTTCCTGCTGTTGTCAAATGACTTAATTGCAGAATGCCTTGTTTCGGGAGTGAAAGAAAAAGATGGTGGTGACCTGATAATTCAGGCAGAGATATTCCCAAATGAAGAACTGGTAAAAGAATTACTTGGAGAAGTTGCTCTCGATTCCGAGCAGGTACGTGAGAAGATAGATGAAATCATCAAAGAAGTGAACCATTCACTTGCTACTTACAAATATATACGTAAAATTGTATTACGTACGGTTGAATTTGAAAAAACAACTTCCAGAAAAATCAAGCGTAAATATTAATTTATAAGTCAAAATTAATTTGTTAGTTCAACATACTATTGCTCCTACTGTGACTTTCATTACAGTAGGAGCTTTTTTTTATTGCTATAATCACGGGCAAATGATTTAATTTTTTTGAGGCAAAAAGCATTTAGGAGGAGTATAGATGTCAAAGCATAAAAACAGAAAAAATATTGTCATGAAAACGGTAGCTGCTGGTATTCTGGTGATAAGCTTGCTTTTCGTTGGAGGCTGTGGTGCGGCAAATGATATTGGTGAAAATAAGGAAACAGGTGGTGTTGATGCGGCAAATGCCCAGGCCAAACTGTTAATTAGTGAAAACGGTGCAATTAACGAAAGTCCTGTTTCTAGTCTGGAAGAACTTATTGAACAATCTGAAAAGCCTATTTTTATTGATTTTTGGGCTGAATGGTGTGGTCCATGTAAGGTAGCAGAGCCTTTTGTAGAAACACTTGCAGATGAATATAGCGGCAAGGCTCATATTGTAAAGGTAAATGTTGACGAACAACAAGCACTTGCTTCTGCTTTTAGAATTCAGTCAATCCCTACATTTATTGTAATAGATGAGGGAGAAATCACCAGCTCGGTTATGGGCTATGCAGACAGGATGCAAGATGATCTCAGATCTATGATTGATGAACGCTTGAGGTAAAAATTTAAAACATTTCTACATATTTTGATAGAGCTTGCAAATCAAGATATTGTTTTTTGTGCTAAAATTAATGAGTGAATAAAGAAAGATCTAAAATTGATTTTAATATAAATGACAGGAGAACAGGCTGTGTCAACCCAAAATGCTGATACTAAGCAGAACATTGCAAATAAAGACAAAACCGATTCTAAGTGGATTGTAGACAATGGAAAATTGTCGGCTTTTTTTATTGGGATCAGGTTTTTTCTTTTATTTGCCGGTTTAGTTTTTTTGCTGGTGGGGTTTTTTAGAAACGATATAAATGCGGTCTTTGCTAAAGCTGTCAGAATATGTCTGGAGTGTATAGGTATTGGCTAGAGATAAAATTAAGAAGCAATCATTAAAACGTAAAATAATACAAGCTGCAGCTATGATAACAGGCAATGCCTATTTGCCTGGTTTTTTTAAGGGTGAAATATATCAGGGCTCGCTTAAAAATGTCTGCTTGCCAGGTTTAAATTGTTATTCCTGCCCAGGTGCCTTAGGTGCTTGTCCTCTTGGTTCATTGCAGGCTTCTATAGCCGATCCTTATCAGAGAATTTCTTTTTATGTTTTAGGTTTTTTGATTTTAGTTGGAAGTGTTTTGGGCAGATTTGTTTGTGCATGGCTTTGTCCTTTTGGCCTTATTCAGGAATTGCTTCATAAAATACCTGGTAAAAAGCTTAAACCCGAAAAGAATAAAATTCTGCAGAGAGTTTTACGCAAGGGGTCTTTACTTTTTCTAATAGTTTTTGTTGTTGTTTTGCCAGGTATGAGTCTGATTACAGGTGAATATGCGGCTCCTTGGTTTTGTAAAGTAATATGTCCATCCGGCACTTTGATGGCCGGTTTGCCTTTGTTGGCAGTTAATGATAGTTTGCGCTCTCTTGCAGGGTTTTTGTTTGGCTGGAAAAGTTTGCTTTTGATAATAACAATTGTCTTTTCAATTATGATTATGCGTCCTTTTTGCAGATATGTTTGCCCCTTAGGTGCTATTTATGGTTTTTTCAATAAAATAAGCTTGTACAGGGTTCATGTTGAAAAAGATAAATGTATCAGATGTGGACTTTGCACCCAAAAATGTCCGATGGCTGTTGCTGTTCCGCATGATGCAAATAATTCTGATTGCATACGTTGTGGAGAATGCGCTGCTGTTTGCCCTACTACTGCAATCCATTGTGGTTTTAGCAAAAAAAATAAATCTGCAGGTGAAAATGCAGCTGTGAAAGGTCAATATAAAAAAGTATGAAGTACGATATGGTTGTTTCATATCTTAAACCGTACCGAAAACATCTGGTGATAGGTCCTTCATTTAAGCTCACAGAGGCTGTTCTGGAGTTGGCTGTGCCGTTAGTTGTGGCACAGATTATTGATGAAGGAATAAAATCAGGTAATATAGACTTTATAATCAAAAAAGGATTGCTGGCTTTGTTTCTTGCAGTTACAGGTCTGATATGTGCCTTGATATGTCAATACACTGCTTCTCTTGCCTCACAGGGGTATGGCACAGATCTGAGGAATAAATTGCTTTCCAAGATATTGTATCTTCCAGCCAAAGAAATTGAAAAAGCAGGAACAACCTCTCTTGTAAATCGTATAACATATGACACTTCAGTCTTGCAACAGGCCGTAGCTATGTTGATAAGGCTTGTAGTAAGAGCTCCTTTTATCAGTATAGGAGCCCTGGTAATGTCACTTTTGATTGATTGGAAGTTGACATTGGTTTTTATTATTATCATTCCTGCTTTCATTCTGATATTGTATTTTATTATGTCAAAAACAGTTCCTTTATATGAGCAATCGCAAAAGGAACAGGATAAGCTTAGTGATATTATGCACGAAAACATCACTGGATTAAGGATAATCAGAGCTTTTAACAGAACAGGTCTGCGCCAAAAAAATTTTTCTGCTACAAATAAAAATTTATCAGTATATATAGAAAAGGCCGGCAAAATGTCTGGCTGGCTAAATCCTGCTACAATGCTTCTTTTGAACTTTTCTATCGTGGCAATACTTTGGTTTGGAGGCTGGCAGATTGACAATGAGCGGTTATCCCAAGGCCAGTTGATTGCACTTATTAATTATCTGACGCAGATTCTTCAGGCACTGATAGTCGTTGCAAATTTGGTTTTGCTTTATGCTCGTGCATATGCTTCTGCCGGTAGAATTGAAAATATACTTGTAAAGAAAGATGATATCAATCATTCTAATATAAGTTCTGCCGCTAAGCTTGATTGCAGTATAGATTTTATTAATGTTCATTTTTCATATCCGGATTCAGAAAAGAAATTATTTGAAGATTTAAATTTAATTATAAATTCGGGTGAAACAACAGCTTTTACCGGACCTACAGGATCTGGTAAAACCAGTTTGATTAAATTGCTTTTTAGACAATATGCTGTTAATTCTGGTGAAATAAAACTTGGAGGACAAAACATAAATTGTTTAGAAATTGAAAAAATGACTGCACAAATTGGCTATGTACCGCAGAAAAGTGTTCTTCTGGCAGGTACAATTAGAGAAAATCTATTGCTTGGTTGTAATAAGGAGGAAGATGATGAGCGGCTTTGGTGGGCTTTGAATCTGGCCGATGCTGCTGGCTTTATAAAAGAAAGACCAGGTGGACTTGATGCTGAGGTCATGCAGGAAGGTAGAAATTTTTCCGGCGGACAAAGGCAGAGACTGGCAATTGCAAGAGCTTTGATAAAAAGACCTAAAATCCTGATTTTTGATGATAGTACAAGTGCGCTTGATTATGCAACAGATAGAAGGATACGCAAATCAATTAGTGATGATCCCGTTTTTGCCGGAATTACATGGATAATTATTTCACAAAGGGTTGCCAGTTTAAAAAATTCTGATCGGATATGTTTACTTGATGAAGGCAAAATAGAGGCTTTTGGCAGTCATGATTTTTTGTTGGAAACGTCTGATATGTACAGAGAAATGTTTAATCTGCAGTTCGATGGATATACTACTTCCTTAGATAGCAAAGAGCTATCTAGTTCAATAGGGGGAGCCGATTAATGTCTGTAAAGAGAATCAACGGCAAACGTGTCTTCTTTTTTTTGCTGTATAAAGTCAAAAAATTCAAGGTGTTGATTTTAGGATTAATTTTGACAGCTTTTATCGGTAATGGTATAGCACTTTTAGGTCCTTGGTTAACAGGTGAAGCAATAGATCTGATGCGAGGGGAAAATCAAGTTGAATGGTCCACTTTGGTTAAACTGCTTTTGATAATGCTTGTTCTTTTTTTGTCGGGGGCAGCACTTCAGCGGCTGCTTAGTGTTTTTACTACCAAACTAGCAGCGGCAGTTGTTTCTGATTTGCGGCAGGAAATGGCTGCTCATATGGATAGAATACCCTTAAAAGATCTTGATCAAATAGAATCAGGCTACATTTCCAGTATATTAACACATGATATGAATATGATAAGTGATGGGCTTGTAACAGGTTTTTCTCAAGCTTTTGGAGGAATAGTCACTCTTACCGGAACTTTAATTCTGATGTTTTATATTCAGCCTGCAATAACGTTTATACTTATTATAATCACGCCATTATCTTTTGTGACTGCCAGTAAAATCGCCTCTGCTGCCAGAAGGCAATATCAGGAGGAGTCCAAGTTAAATTCTCAATTTAGAGCGAGAGTGCAGGAGGCTGTTGAGCAACAACAATTATTGAAGGCATTTAATGCAAGGAATGAATATGAAGAAAAGATTTTTGCCATAAACCAAAAATTGTATATACATGGGCAAAAAGCACAATTTTTTTCATCTTTAAGTAATCCTGTTACCAGGCTGATTAATGCTTCTGCATATATTCTTATTGCCGTAGTATCAGGAATTATGGCTGTTCAGGGGAAAATTTCAGTTGGTAACATCGCAAGTATGCTGGGCTATAGTATGCAGTTTTCCAAACCAGTAAATGAAATTACCGCTGTTGCTGCTCAATTACAATCAGCGATTGCCAGTACAGACAGACTTATAGATTTTCTGGAAATACCAGAAGAACAATCTTATGATACTTCGGAAAATTCATTAAATAAACTGAATGTAAACAGCGGTGAAATAAAATTTGAAAATGTAAGCTTTTCTTACTCAAAAGAAAAAGAATTGATTAAGAATTTAAATTTATCTGTTGAAGCAGGAAGCCAGATTGCAATTGTCGGACCCACTGGTGCAGGTAAAACTACACTCGTAAATCTTTTGCTGCGCTTTTTTGATGTAGGAACAGGTGATATTAAAATTGACGGACAATCAATTTATTCAGTTAGCAGAAAAAGTCTGAGGAGCTCTTTTGGCATAGTTTTGCAGGATTGCTGGCTTTTTCATGATACAATCAAAAACAATATTGCATTTTCAAATCCTGAAGCAGGCCTGCAACAAATTGAAACTGCTGCCCGCCTTGCCGGTGCGCATGGCTTTATTGAACGCTTGCCTAAGGGGTATAATACAATTATAGGGAGAGATAGTAATCTTTCTGACGGACAAAAGCAATTGCTGGCAATTGCCAGAACTATGCTGGCTGATTCGCCCATATTAGTATTAGATGAAGCAACATCAAATGTTGATATTTATACGGAAAAGAAAATACAAAAAGCATTTAAGACATTGATGCATGGAAGGACAAGTTTTATTATTGCTCATCGGTTGTCTACTATACTTGATGCAGACATGATAATTGTAATGAAGGACGGAAATGTTATAGAGCAAGGAACTCACAGCTCCCTTTTGTCTGCAGATACGTTTTATTCTGAATTGTTTAATGCACAGTTTGCTGGAAAGGAGACGAAATAGATGCCGCCGCAAAGAACATGGTATTCACTTGATAATTCTGCAAAAATATTTCCTGCGATCAAAAATGGCAAAGTATCAGCTGTTTTTCGTCTGACTGCCGAACTTGTTGTTAAAATAGAAAAAGATATTCTGGCACAAGCTTTGGAAGATATTCTTCCTCGTTTTCCTGGTTTTGCACTAAGAATGAAACCGGGACTTTTTTGGTATTATCTTGAACCCAATAAAGAAAAACCGACTGTTTATGAAGATACTTCATTTCCTTGCCGCAGGCTTTACAGAAAAGATAATAAAGGGTTTCTTTTTAGGGTTCTTTATTACAGAAATAAAATATCGGTTGAATTTTTTCATTCTTTAACTGATGGAACTGGTGCAATGGTTTTCGTAAAAACTCTTACTGCCCGTTATCTGTCAAGATATACAGGAGTTGAAATACCAGCCGAAAAAGGTGTGGCTGATTGGCTCAAAATTCCTTTGCCGGAAGAAACAGAAGATAGTTATAAAATTTATGCAAGACCGACAAAACGCAAAGACCCCTGGATGTCTCCTGCCTGGCATGTGCGTGGACAGCTTGAACCTCTTGGCAGAATTCATGTGATTAATGCAAAAATGCCGGTTGATCAGTTAAAAACTAAGGCTGCCGAGTATAAAGCGACCATTAATGATTATCTTGTAGCAACTTATATTTTTGCTTTTTGCCAGATTCAAAAAGCTGAGGAGTGGAAACATACAAAGCCTGTTGTTGTAGCTGTACCGGTTAATATGCGAAAGTTTTATCCAAGCAAAACTTTACGTAATTTTTTTCTGCGTGTTTATCCTTCTGTCCATCAAGATTACGGGGACTATACTTTTGAAGAAATTTTAAGTGAAGTGCATCACTATATGAGATTAAAGACAAAAGAAAAATACCTTAATGTTCAGATGTCGGGTAATGTTAAGAATGAGCAGAATGCGATTACAAGACTGATACCATTGCCTCTAAAAAATCAGATTCTGAAAATAGCATATTTGTTTAGGGGAGATAGTAGAATTACCAGTACAATGACTAATGTTGGTCCGATTGAAATTCCGGTTGCTATGGAAGAATATGTCAAAGGCTTCGAGGTTTTAATGGGTCCTTCTTTAGACAATTGGATTAATGCGGCAATTATCAGCTATAAGAACGATCTTACAATTTCTTTTACCAGAAGAATCAGAGAAACTTATGTTGAGAGACTATTTTTAACTCATCTGGTAAAATCTGGCATAGATGTTAAAGTTAGCAGTAATATGGTGTATGATGAAGACATTGATAAATTTAATCGTAATATGAAATTACTAGAATAAAGCGTGGAGGAGACAGAATTATGCAAATCTCAAGTAGTAAATTTGGAACAACATCAAAAGGCGAGGAAGTGCTGGCTTATAAGTTGCAAAGTGATGGTGGTGCAGTATGTAACATATTGACATATGGCGGAACGGTTCAGCAGTTATTAATTCCTAATGCAGATGGAGCCCTTGCAGATGTGGTTCTGGGATATGATGATATGGCAGGGTATGAAAGTGATAATAATGGCTATCATGGTGCTTTGATAGGTAGGCATGGCAATCGTATTGAAGATGCCGTTTTCGAGATAAATGGGCATAAATATGAACTGGCAAAAAATGATGGTCGGAATCATTTACATGGTGGATTAAGCGGCTTTGATAAGAAAATATGGCAGGCAGAACCTCTTGAAACTGACGAAGGTCCTTCGTTGGTATTAACGCTCAAAAGCCCTCATATGGAAGAAGGATATCCAGGTAATCTGGATGTTAAGGTTACTTATACTTTAACCGCAGATAGTGCTCTGAAAATCGACTATGAAGCCGTTTCAGATCAGGAAACTGTAATAAATCTTACCAATCATTCTTATTTTAATTTATCTGGTCATGACAGTGGTTCTATTTTAGAACATATGATTCAGATAGACGCGGATCAGTTTACTGCAATTAATGATGAATGCATTCCCGATGGCAAATATGCCGATGTGGATAAAACTCCCCTTGATTTGAGAAAGTTATCAAAAATAAATGATGGTATTAATAGTGATCATCCTGCAATCAAAGCCGGTGGAGGGTATGACCATAATTTTATTATCAGAGATGCAGATGGCAGTCTTAGAAAGTGCGCAACTGTTGAGGATCCTGCAAGTGGCAGAATTCTAACAGTTTTAACTACTTTGCCGGGGATTCAATTTTACAGTGGTAATTTTATCAAGAAACATTCTGCTAAAGGTGATGCCTCTTATGATTGCAGATCAGGTTTTTGCTTGGAAACCCAATATTATCCTAACTCATTGAAACATAAACATTTCCCAAGTCCTTTGTTCAAGTCTGGAGAATATTTTAAGCATACAACAGTTTATAAATTCAGCAACGCTGGACAATAAACCTGTATAAAGAAAATTAAATAGGTAAGAATAATGAAGCTGTTTCAAAAAAATTTGAAACAGCTTTATTTATAAATTTTTATTTCCAGTCCCAGGCGAGATTGTATATATTTATAAGGTCATCATCATTTAGAGGGTGAAAATATCCGGTTGTGCCATCTGGTTGCCTTTTTACCTGAGGAACTAGTTTCTCAAGATCATTTTTTGGAATTCCCAGTTCTTCAAGGTTGGCCGGTAATCCCCAGCTTTTAAAGGTTTTGCTTAATTCAGTAATACCTTTAGAAGCTATTTCTGCCGGCGTTTGTCCAATATCTTTGATATCAAAGACATTTTTACTGAAATTACAGAAAAACCTCTCTGTTGTTTTATCTTTTTCCAGTATATATTGCATCCATGCTGGGTAAAGCGCTGCCAGACCAGCTCCGTGTGCAGTATCATAATGACCACTTAATTCATGCTCGAGCGCATGAACACTCCAGTCCTCTTGTCTGCCCATTCCCAGCCAGCCGATATGAGCAATTGTTGATGACCAGAAGATATTGGCCTGCACATCGTATTGAGCAGGATTTTCAAGTGCTTTTGGTATTTCTTCGATTACCGTTTTGACAACCGATTCGCATAGTTTATCGCTTAGATTGACATTGCTGGTGCGTGTAAAATATCTTTCAAGTACGTGAGAAATGATATCTGCACCGCCACAGGCTATTTGCCAGGATGTTAAAGTGTATGTAAGTTCGGGATTGATTAAAGAGAAATCAGGGCGGTTCAAATCGTTTCTGACACCTCTTTTGATATTAAGCTCATCATTCTTGATAACACTACTGTTAGAAGCTTCTGAACCTGTCGCAGGCAAGGTTATAATGGTGCCTATTTTCAAACGCTTTTCAGGTTTGACGGCACCTTTGTAAAAATCCCAGAAATCACCTTCATAGCATGATCCCATAGCGATAGCCTTAGCTGAGTCAAGAACACTGCCGCCACCAACAGCCAGAATAAAATCGATATGATTTTCCTTGCATATTTTAATTCCTTCATATACGAGCTTGGCACGTGGGTTTGGCACAACTCCACCGAGTTCAATCCATTCAAGTTCTGCTTGCTTGAGCGAGTCAAAAACTCTTTGGAGCAAGCCGCTTTTTATAACAGACCCTGAGCCATAATGCACCAAGACTTTTTTCCCCAGATACTCTTTTATTAAATCTCCTGCCTTGGTTTCTGCAGACTTGCTCATAATAAGACGCGTAGGGGTATAGGAATCAAATGCGATCACAATACATCAACCTTTCTTTTTAGGTTTAAAACTATCTTTAAGCGAAACAGAACGGTTAAAAACCAGTTTGTCTGGCTTGCTGTCAGTATTGTCCAGACAAAAATATCCTAGACGCATAAACTGGAAATTGGCAGGAGCTTTAACATCTGCAAGAGAACATTCAATTTTACAGTTATGTAAAATCTGTAATGATTCTGGATTTAAACATTCAAGATAGTCCTTGTCTGCACTGTCAGGATCTGCGACTGTAAATAAGTTGGAATATAATCTTACTTCCGCATCTATTGACGTTGCAGCATCTGTCCAGTGAATTGTTCCCTTGATCTTTCTGCCGTCAGGCGTATTACCGCCACGTGTTTCTGGATCATACTGTGCATAAACCTCGGTTATTTCCCCATTGTCGTTTTTGGCAAAACCAGTACATTTAACAATATAAGCTGTCTTTAATCTGACTTCGTTGCCGGGAAATAATCTAAAATAACCTTTAACAGGATCTTCCATAAAATCATCGGCTTCTATCCATAATTCTTTTGAAAAAGACACTTTTCTTGAACCTGCAGCAGGATTAGCCGGATGATTCTCAACATCAAACCATTCAGTTTTAGCATCCGGATAATTTTCAATAATTAGTTTTATTGGTTTTAATACCGCCATTACACGCTTAGCGGTATCATTTAAATCTTCACGCAGACAATGCTCAAGAAAAGCGTAATCTACGGTGCTGTTTACTTTTGATACCCCTATCCTGTCACAGAAATTTCTGATGCTTAAAGGCGTATAACCACGACGGCGCAGTCCGCATAAAGTTGGCAGACGAGGATCATCCCAGCCTGCGACAACATTATTTTCTACCAGGTATCTTAGCTTGCGCTTACTCATAACAGTATGGTTAATACCTAATCTGGCAAATTCGATCTGTCTTGGCTTTGAAGGTGAGCTTATATTATCTATTACCCAGTCATAAAGCGGTCTGTGATCCTCAAATTCAAGAGAACACAGAGAATGTGTTATCTTTTCAATCGCATCTTCAATAGGGTGGGCGAAATCATACATTGGATATATGCACCATTCATTTCCTGTTCGATGATGATATGCTCTTGATATTCTATACAAAACAGGATCCCGCATATTAATATTGCCGGAACTCATATCTATTTTAGCTCTTAATGTTTTACTGCCGTCAGGGAATTCTCCCTGGCGCATACGCTTGAAAAGATCGAGACTTTCTTCTGTCGGACGATTTCTCCAGGGACTTGTTTTACCCGCTTCCGTCAATGTGCCACGATATTCCCGCATTTGCTCAGCTGTTTGTTCACAGACATAAGCCAGTCCCTTTTGTATAAGTTCACAGGCGAAATCAAACATCTGTGGGAAATAATCCGAGGCATAGTGAAATCTGTCACCCCAGTCATAGCCCAGCCAGCGAATATCTTCTTTTATAGCGTCAACATATTCAACATCTTCTTTGGTTGGATTTGTATCATCCATACGGAGATTGCAAATTCCCTTGTATTTTTCGGCTGTACCAAAATCTATGACTATAGCTTTTGCATGTCCAATGTGCAGATAACCATTTGGCTCCGGTGGGAATCTTGTATGAACCTGCATATTTTCATATTGTCCGCCAGGTGCAATATCCTTCTCAATCAAATCATGAATAAAATGGTTTGATTCCGGCAATTCACTTTCTGGTACATTATTGATCTCAAGATTATCAGCTTTTTTAGTCATATCTTTTCTCCATTTATTTCGAAAATTTATTTTTATGATCTATTCTTTTGCTTTCAAAGCATTGTAATACCTTTCTCGATACGAGCGATTGCTTCCTCTTTTCCCAGCAAAGTCAGAATTTCAATTGCTCCGCCCGGTGTTACCAGTTGTCCTGAAACTGCTATTCTAACAGGCCACATTACTTGCCCGTTTTTCATCTCCAGTTTTTGAGCCAGATTGATAAGACAATCATGTATGCTATCACGACTCCACTCGTCTAAATCTTTTAGCGCATCAAGAGCAATTGGCAATACTTTTTTCGCAAGTTCCGGGTTTGATTTACTTTTCTTGTTGGTATAAAGCTCTGTGCTGTAGTCTAATCTTTCGGCCAGAAATCCTATCATTTCTTTCAATTGATTCAATTTGGTAACCCGTGGCTGCAAAATGTCGGCCAGTAAATCTATATTATCGGGGATCGTTGAAAATATTTCCAAAAGCTCAGGTTTAATCAGATCAATAAAATCGGCTTTATTCATTTTGCGAATATATTCGGCGTTAAACCAGGTGAGCTTATCATAATCAAAGACTGCCGGAGATTTACTAATTCCCTCAATGCTAAAAACCTTTTCCAGTTCCTTGAGGCTGAAGATTTCCTGATTATCATTAACAGGGCACCAGCCAAGCATAGCAATATAATTGATAATTGCTTCTGACATATATCCTTCTTGTACTAATCCTTCAAAACTTGTTGAACCATGCCTTTTAGAAAGTTTTTTCCCGTCTTTGCCAATAATTAAAGGCAGATGAACATAAACAGGTATCTGCCAGCCGAATGCATCATAAAGCAGATTGTATTTTGGTGTTGAAGAAAGATATTCCGAACCTCTTACCACATGTGTTATACCCATCTCGTGATCATCAATTACATTGGCAAAATTATATGTGGGATAACCATCTGTCTTAAGAAGAACCTGATCCTCCAGTTCGGTATTATCCACCGTTATCTGTCCATACACTGAATCGGTAAAAGTAGTAGAACCGGTAAGAGGCATTTTCTGTCTTATTATGTATGACTCTCCAGCTGCTATTTTTTGACTGACGATGTCCTTCGGCAAGTCACGACAATGTCTGTCATAACCTCCTGAGAATTTACTATCTGGATTTTCGCTTTTTAGACTTTCCAATCTTTCACGACTGCAAAAACAAGGGTAGGCATGATCTTCCTGAACAAGTTTATCTGCAAAAGGCTTGTACATTTGCAGTCTTTCGCTCTGTATATAAGGCTTGTGCGGACCTCCTATGTCTGGCCCCTCATCATGCTTTATGCCTACACAAGATAATGTTTTATAAATTATCTCAACTGCTCCATCTACCTGTCTTTCCTGATCCGTATCCTCTATTCTAAGTACAAAACTTCCATTTTGCGACTTCGCTATCAGATATTCATATAAAGCTGTACGTAAATTGCCTACATGCATAAAGCCGGTAGGACTTGGCGCAAAACGCGTGCGAACCTGACCTGAATAATTCATCGCCAAACCCCTTTCAAAACAAAATAACTACATAATATTTACAAAGTTCATAATCGTTCACAAGAATACTTTAATATATAAATGCATCTTATGATAACATAGATAGTAAAGCTTGTTAAAGCATCGATATTCATAATTTTCAAAAGAAAAACAGGAGAAATTATGTTCGGATATATAAGACCATACAAATCAGATCTGCTAATGCGACAATGGAGCTATTATCAGTCTGTTTATTGTGGTTTATGCAAGTCAATTGGTAAAAATTACGGTCAGCTTCCCCGCCTGACTGTCACTTATGATCTGACTTTTCTTGCTTTACTGCTATTTTCGGTATCGGAGCAAGAAGCTTCTTTTCATAACGAAGTATGTGTGCTTAATCCCATAAAGAAGAAAACTGTAATGACTACAAACGCTATTCTTGAGATAACTGCTGCTGTTTCTGTAATGCTGGCATGGTATAAGGGAAAAGATAATTTAAAAGACGGTAAATATTTTTCCGGCAGGGCGATTAATTTGGGGCTGAACAGAGTTCATAAAAAGATTGCAGCTCAATATAGTGAAATTGATAATCTGATTAGCAAAAATTTATCTGATCTTGACAGATACGAACAGCAGGAACCTGATTTGGGTGCAGGTAATGTTTTCGGCAGACTACTGGCAGAAATTTTTGAGTTCTGTCTAAAACATCTTTTTCAATATAACTTGATCAAAATATCGGAAGCAGAGCAAGACAGTCTAACAAAATCTTTTTATTTTTTAGGAAATGATGTTGGCAAATGGATATATTTGATTGATGCAATTGACGATCTGGAGCAAGACAGAGATAATAAAAACTGGAATCCTTTCTTGCTTTTCGACGGTGAAAAGGCAAGGACAATTGCTGCTCAGGAACTCGAAAATATTGAGTTGTCAATAGATAGGAGTGCTGCTCTTTTACCATATATCAGAGATTCTTCGATGATAGCAAATATTGTGCAGAAGGGGTTGCCTTCTGTAAGGCAAGAAATATTGTCAGGGCATAAATTGAAAAAATTGTGATAGGCAGAAAAATAATAAATTTTATTAAGGTGGGCAATAAATATGGCAAAGAACCCATATGAAGTTCTCGGAATCAATCCTGGAGCTAGTCAGGAAGAAATAAAACGCGCATATAGACAGCTTGTAAAAAAATATCATCCTGATAATTACAGCAATCATCCTTTGGAAGATCTTGCCAAAGAAAAAATGCAGGAAATTAATCAGGCATACGACCAATTGACAAATTCAAACAGTACTTGGAAGCAGAGCGGTTCGCAAAATAATCAGCAGGGATGGACCGGTCAGGGTTCTAATAACAATCAAGGCGGATATAATCAACAAGGTGGATATAATAATCCTTATGGACAGGGTAATTGGCAGCAGGGACAGGGACAAGGTCCCTATTACAGACAATCAGGCATGGATAGTCTCTGTTCGACTCTTGGTTGTTTATGTTGTGCTGATTCTTGCTGTGAATGTATGGGAGGAGATCTTTGTCTATGTTGCTGAACAAATCCTCAAAAGGTTTGTCCGGCAGAGCCGTTGCTGGCGGTGGAATGCTTTCTGCCTTGTCTGTTTCTTTTATTTTTCTTGCTGCAATAAGTCCTACTTCTAATATAGCGATTATGTCTTTGACATCTTTGTGTATAGCTGTTGCTATTGTAAAATTCGGCTATAAGACTGCATTGATTGTCTATACTGCAACATCTTTGATTTCTTTAATATGGCCAGGGATTTTTTTTGCTTTGTCATATTTAGGTTTTTTTGGAATCTATCCCATTATAAAAGCATATATTGAAAATCGAGGGTTGAAACAAGCTTCAGATAAAAAAAGTAAAATAGCAGAAACAATCCTTAAACAAATAAGTGCAACTTTTCTGGTTGCCATAATGGGTATTCTATCCTTTTTGTTTTTTCCGGCAATTGCTGAACAGATCAATGAATTTCTATTCAAATTTAATAATCTAAGTATTTTTTTATGGCCGATAATTATTCTTGCCATTCAAATAATTATTTATCTTTTTGACCTTGGGTTGACCGTGCTTATTACTCTTTACATCAGAAGACTTCATGGCAGAATTTAGGAAAAAAGGAACTATAATCGGGCACTGGAACTCAATAATTCTTCCTAGCTTCTTTTGCTTTTTTTATCAAGTCTTATCAGAATAAACAAATGAAATACTTCTCTGACACCTCTAATTGTTTGCCAGAGTATAATAAGTATCAGTACAAGCAGCGAAAAAATGATAAGGTAAGTTAGATTTGGATTATTCTGCAGTTGATCAAGTGCTCTATCCAGAATTGTTATGGTAGACAGTATTTGCCTGTCAGGACCTACATCTACAGCTATATTTGTCCCATCTTTGAGTTCAAAAACAACCTGGCCGACAATCATACTTCTTTGAATAGGGCGGCTGTGAGGGCCGTAGGTTCTATATTGTACATTGCTATTTAGAAAATCATCGTCTTTGGGATGAATATAATAAACAGTTTTTTTGTAAATAAGACCAAATGACTCTCCATCAACAGTTCGCTCAAAATTTTCAGCATAGAGTTCTCCAGCTTTAACCAGAGGTGACATCATATAGTGATTGTCAATGGCATAGTACAAGTTTAAGGTATCATTGTAGCGGTTGCTGAAACTGGTATTTATCACTACTGTTATAAGATCTATATCGTTTGTTTTACCTGTTGAAATAATTGTAGATTGTCCTTGGTATTCGGAATAAAAAGCTCCCTGCAGTCTTCCTTCGGAAAGAGTCCATAATGGCTCTATTTCATTACGCATAGGGACTACACTTTGTCCGTCAAGAACAATGTACTCACTACTTTGACTGAATATAGAGACAAAAGTTTGATTTTGCGTTGCTGCCATCATTAATCTGGCAATGTCTGCTGCTGTGGTATATTGCAGAGGCAACTGAGCAAGGAAAGAATCCTGACTATAATTATCAATTTGATATACAGGAATACCAGTACTGTTTAGAAAATATGTATCAGCCATTCCATAGCTTTCTGCCCGGCTGTTCATCAACTCAACAAATTTACTTTCTTCATTTGAAATCTGTTCAGCGATAGCAATTGCCGCTGCATCAGAATCATAATGGGCTATTCTTAATAACAGGTATTCCAGCGGATATTTGTCACCGGTTTCCAATTCTACGCCATCCGGTGAATCCAGAGCGTCTTTTTGGCTTGCGGCAACACTACTGATCGTAACCATTGTATCAAGCGGAAGTCTTTCGCAGGCAATAAGCATAGTCATTAATTTTGAAGCTGCCGGAACTGCCGTTCTCTGATCCCCGCTTTCCTGATATAAGACCCTTTGTCTGCCGGTTTCCATAACATAAGCCGAATGTGCTTCCAGTTTAACTGTTAGATTTTCATATAATTTTTGAGCCTCAGTGTCAATGCTATTAGCCAAATTCCCGCTAATATTATTTCCATTTTGTTGAATTCCTGAGGCTGACATTTCTACAGCAGGCGAAAAAACAAGGCAGTATATTACTACTGTCATGCACAAAAGCAATATTTGTAAATTCCTTTTTTTTGCTTGCTTCAACTCAAACTCCTCCGGCAAAGAATAATCATTAATAAGCTGACTGATTATAATAGTCAGATCTTACTATAATATCATAACCTGAAGTTGTTAAATAGAATAATGTCTTTGTGAAAGTTTACAGATTCTTTGCCATGTTTCGGCGGTACTTACTGGGCGTTATGCCTTTTTCTTTCTTAAAAGCTTTTGAAAACAATAACGCATCATCATATCCGACAGAATGAGCAATTTCCCCAACTGTTAAAGTTGTTTTTAAAAGTTCAACAGCTTTATTCATTCTGAATCTGGTAAGATACTTTTTTGGTGTGATCTGCATATGTTTTTGAAACAAGGAATACATATAGCTGCGATCGAGTCCTACATGAGAAGCTATACCTGAAATATTTATGTTGGCGGCATAATTTGCCTCGATAAACCTGATTGCCTGCCTCAGATACTCTATTTGTCTTGTTTCAGGATTAATACCGGCAATACTTGTCTTCTCAATTACCAAAGAAAAAAAAGCATACAGAAGAGACAGTCTTTGCAGTTCATGGTATCTGGCTCCACCTGAATACCTTAGCATTTTTTCTATAATTTTATAGAGGTTTTCCTGCTGATCAAAAATTATTACAGGATTTTTAGTCGACAAACCGGCTTCGTTGCAAAGTTTTTGTGCAGATAGTCCTCTGAAGCCAACCCAGGCATAGCTCCAGGGTTCGGTATCATCCGCTTTGTACTGGGCAAGTGTGTTTGCCGGAACAAGAAATAAATTACCTTTGTCAAGTGAATAATGCTGATCTTTAATTTTGAGGGATCCTTTACCTTTGGTGACGAGATGTATAACATAATGATCTCTGATTCCAGGTCCCCACTGGTGTGCAGGAAGACAGTCTTCTATACCGCAGTTATGCACATTCAAATCAGTTTGATCAAGTTTGCTAAATGTATGCTTTTCTAACATAAATTCACCTTTGTTTTACTAATAATTTACAAGATCTGTAAAAAACACATTATAATGTATAAATAGATTGTACACTGTATACAGATTATCACAGTATGGAGATTTAGTTAACATAATGCCTTGCGAATTAATGCGATAAAATTTATAATTAGTCAGAAAGTTTTCTTTCGCAACCTTGTGATGCAAACGGTTTTGATGAGGGGATACTCTGGAGGCAACATGGAAATATTAAATGTAAGTTTACTTGAATTTGAGAGTTTAATTCCGACAAACAAATTTCTTATTATGAAATGTGGTCATGCCAAGATAATCATGACATCTGACGCAGTCAGTCTATTTAAGCATTTCAGTAAAATAAATGATCAATACGAAATATTTATCCCATTAACAAATGTAAATTCTACAGTTATTGATAAAAAGAAAATTGATTGTGAGTTTGGTAATTTATTAATTATTAATCCGGGACAAAAAAGAGGCTTTAGCAAAAACAGTCGTAAAAACGCTTTTGTAGCGATTTTTTTTGAAAAAAAGTATATGGATAGAATAATTATTCAAATTGCCGGAGAAGCAAAACTTTTTCCGAATTATATTCAGACTCTTAGACCTGAAGTACATTCGCTTATAAATAAAATGATTGAAGAATATAGAGAGTCAAGAATAGGAAAAGAGCTTATACTCAAAGCCTTTTCAGAACAATTGGCGGTTTTGCTGATTCGTTTTTATCATCACCCTGTAGTTTCTCCCAAGCACGATATTAAATCATCTTTGTCCGAGAATCAGTTAAGGTTCCGTGAGGTGATTGATTTTATGAATAAACATATGGAAGAGAAAATTACTGTTGAGCAGATGGCAGAATTATCTTCGATGAATCGATTTAGGTTTATAAGATCCTTTCAGGCCGCTTTTGGTAAAAGTCCATACGATTATCTCACTTATTTAAGGATTGAACGTGCAAAAAAAATGCTGCGCAATACCATGCTTACTGGCAATGAAATCGCAAAAGCCTGTGGCTTTTTTTCACAAAGTCGTTTTTCAGCCTCTTTTAAACAGTTTACGGGCATGACCCCGACAAAGTACAGAAAACATATTGTTGCTGAAAAAAAACATCTTTTTATCAGAAACAGTTAATTTTTTGCGGCAGATATTAGATAAAGTTAAGAATACTTTTCTTTAGATAGATAAGCTCCGATGCTATTGACATATCATGATCATGCATGTAAAATTCAATTAATTCATACAGGATTAGTAGGAAAAGATTGCTATTGTAATAATTCTACTTACTGTAATTATTGTGTTTATCAAACATTCTGCTATGTAAAAGCAAAACAGGAGGAAGAAAATATGGGAAATAAAGAATACGGATTTTATACTAAATCAATTCACGCAGGACAACAGCCTGATCCTTCCACAGGTTCAAGGGCAGTGCCGATCTATCAGACCACATCATATGTTTTTGAAGATGCAAAGCATGGGAGTGACTTATTTAGTTTAAGTCAGGTGGGAAATATATATACAAGAATTATGAATCCCACAACTGCAGTTCTTGAGGAAAGAATTGCTGCACTTGAGGGTGGTATCGGTGCCTTGGCTGTTGCTTCAGGATCCGCGGCAATAACATACTCTATTATGAATGTTGCGGCTTCAGGAGATGAGGTAGTTGCGGCAAAAACTTTGTATGGCGGTACTTATAATCTTTTTGCACACACATTACCAAATTATGGCATAACTACCAGATTTGCTGATTCGGATAACATTGATTCTTTCGCAGCTGCTACTAATGAAAAAACTAAAGCCTGGTTTGTAGAAAGCATTGGTAATCCTAACAGCAACCTTGTTGATATAGCTGCCTTGGCTGAACTTGCTCATAAAAATGGAGTTCCGCTTATCGTAGATAATACATTTGCGACACCATGGTTGCTCAGACCTATAGAATTTGGTGCTGATGTTGTTGTACATTCGGCAACTAAATTTATCGGAGGGCATGGAACATCAATTGGTGGTCTGGTTATTGATGCAGGGAAATTTGATTATAATAATGAAAGATTTCCTCTGTTAAGTAATCCTGATGAGAGTTATCATGGTTTGAGTTATGCCAGAGATGTTGGTGCAGCTGCTTATATAACCAGAATGAGAGTATCTCTGCTTAGAGACACAGGTGCGGCAATTAGTCCGTTTAACGCATGGCTTCTTATTCAGGGTTTGGAAACCTTGCCTTTGCGCGTTGAAAGGCATGTTGAAAATGCTAAAAAAATTGCTCGTTTGCTTTCAGAACATCCGTCTGTTGCCTGGGTTAATTATCCCGGCTTGGAAGACAATAAGTATTATGATATTTCAGAAAAGTATTTTTCAAAAGGGCCAGGATCTATTTTTACTTTTGGAGTAAAAGGTGGTCAGGAAGCTGCTGTCAAGGTTATTGACAGTTTGGAGTTGTTCTCTCTGCTGGCAAATGTTGCAGATGCAAAATCACTTGTTATACATCCTGCAAGTACAACACATTCTCAGCTTTCAAAAGAGGCCTTGATTGAAAGTGGAATAACCGAAGATCTTGTAAGATTATCGATCGGACTTGAAGACTATGAAGATTTAAAAGATGATTTGCTAAATGCGCTTGCTTCAATATAATAGAGTAGTCAGCCTGATAAATGAAATACTACATTTGGCTGATTCATTAATGAATAGCCGGAGGTGTAGGACTTGAGAATATCAACAAAGGGACAATATGCGGTAGAAGCAATGCTTGCACTGGCTCTGGCGGATAAAGATGATAAAATAAGTGTCCGCCAGATAGGTGCCATTACCAATCTGTCAGATAGTTATCTTGAACAGATAATTGCTTTATTAAAAAAAGCAGGATTAGTCAGCAGTATTCGAGGAAACAAAGGTGGATATAAATTATCAAGATCTGCTTCTGATATAAGTGCCGGCGATATTTTACGTGCTGCCGAAGGATCGCTTTCGCCTGTTCGCTGTACAGACGAGGCAAATGATGAATGTGTCAATCAGGATCAATGCTTAACAAAAATTGTTTGGCATAGACTTGAGAAGTCTATCAGTAAAGCTGTGGATAATATAACTTTAGACGAATTAGCAAAAAAATATAAAGCTGATGGATATGATGAGACAAACAATTTTATAATCTAAAATTGGATTTTAAAATTTAACTAATTAAGTTAGGACAGGAATGTACAGTTTATGAAGATGTCAACAAAATGCAGATATGGTTTACGTGCTTTAGCAGATTTATCTCTTGAGGGAGGTAGTTCTCCTGTCCCTTTGGGGCAAATTGCTCAGAGACAGAAAATTTCGTTGAAGTATCTGGAACAGGAATTTGCGACCTTACGAAAAGCAGGGCTGGTAAGAAGTGTAAAAGGTGCGCAAGGAGGTTATTCTCTTGCTATGCCGGCAACTTCAATTATGATATCGGATGTCATTAAATTGCTTGAGGGTGATATGCTGTTGGTCGATGAGCAGCAATTAAATGACAATAGTATTACTCCTGTGCGTAAGTGTATTAATGATAATCTTTGGGTAAAACTTAACAATCAGGTGCAAAAAGATATGGAATCATTTTCTTTGGCTGATCTGATATCTTCCTGGCAGGAAGGAAATGAAGAAAATCCGATGTATTATATTTGATAAGATCATCTATACATGTTAGTATTAAGCGATTACAAAATGTGAGGTAAATAAATGCTTATAACTGGTCATGTGCCTGATATTAAATATCCCATCTGGATTTCTCGTGGCTTTTCTGGAAAGATTTTCAACTATATACCTGAGGTTCTTCAGTGCGGGCGAGTTGCTGTAGTAACAGACAGAGAAGTGCAGGCTCTTCATATGGATCGTTTTAAGCAACAGTTTGAAGAGAAAAACATTGAATTGAAAATTATAACAATAGACGGAACAGAAGCTGGTAAAAATCTTGATACTGCCAAGCTTGTCTACGATCATTTAAATGATCTTGCTTTGACTACAGAAGATGTTTTAATAGCTTTCGGAGGCGGCAGTATTCTTGATATCACCGCTTTTGTGGCATCTACATATCTTGGGGGAATAAGTTTCTGGCAGATTCCAACTACGCTGCTTTCCATGATTGATTCTTCAATAAGTACAGTCTGTCATTTGAATTTTCGTAGCAGCAAAGATATGATTTCAACGAATTCAGCTCCACAGGGTGTAATTATTGATCCTGATTTGCTTGATACATTAGCTCCTAAGCAAAAGGCAAATGGCTATGTAAGAATGATTCAATATGGTTATCTGCAAAATCCCAAGCTCATAGATATGCTGGAAGCTGATGATTGCGAAATCAGCAAATTAATAGCTCTTTCTATCCATAGTAAGCTGGAATTGATTAATAAGGATCCCTTTTTCTTATCTTTTGGTCAACCGGTAAGTGATGCTATTCAAGGTCATTTTAGATTTTTAAAATATTTGCATGGCGAAGCGGTAGCTCTTGGTATGCTGGCTTCATCTCCAACAGACAGATTATGCAATCTTTTGAAAAAATATGATCTGCCGGTTTTCATAGAAGGTGTAAATCAGGATACTCTTGTTAAAAAAGCTGCAAGAATATGTTGCCTTCAAGGACAAAGATATAAATTTGTCAAAGTAATGTCTCCGGGGCAGATTGAAATAGAGTCGATCGAAGCCGAAAACTATGAATCTGTACTTAATCAGATGATATCTGTTCTTCATAATTCTTAAATAATACAGATTTTTGACTTGCGTATGTAGAATACAATCGTTAAAATGTAACTGGTTTGGAGGTTTGAATTATGAAATTTCAAATCAGTGACTGCAATAGCAAAAAAAATTATGTCATTGTAGAAAATAGTTCTAAACGGAATATGCGGTATATTAAAAATTGTTTGATAGCACTATTGTGCCTGTCTTTTATTATTGGGCTGACTGCTTGCCTTGAAGAAACTGAAGTAGATGAAGCAAAATCAGCTGATTATGGTAGTTTTGGTTATGATGTGGCTGTGGAATTGGCAACAAAATGGCCGAACAGAAGTCCAGGATCGGTTCAGGAAAAACAAGCTGCTGAATATATTGCTGAAACTTTTCAAAGCCTCGGATATGATCCGGAAGTGATGCCTTTTACTTATGTTGACGATAATGGAGATATTCAAAGCTCTCAGAATGTAATTGTTAGAATAAAGGGCGATGGTTTTACTGTTGCAGATGATCGTGGCACTCATAAACAGGTTGAAATGCAAGCTATTATTGGTGCCCATTATGATGTGGCTGTTACAAAAGAACAATCTCAGGCTGCTGAAGACGAAACTTCCGAAACTACTCAGGAAACAGAAGAAGTGATAGATGATGAAAATGAGGATGAAGAGGAAGAAGAGACACAGGAAGATACTCTTTATACCGAAGTGGAACTGCCTATGCCTACTCTTGCTGAATTTGATGGAATTCACAATAATGCTTCCGGAGTGGGCTCCCTTTTGACAATTGCTAGACAAATTAAAAGCCAGTCAACAAGGTATGATATTGTATTGATCGCTTTTGGTGCTGGCAATGCAGGTCAGGCTGGTTCCAGAGCTTATGCTGCTGAAATGAGCGATGAAGAAATTGCAAATACGGATGTAATGTACAATATTGATGGTATATATGCCGGGGACAAAGTGTATGCTCATTCGGGACAAAATTCTGTAGCAGGAACAAATCAAAAGATTTATGAGAAAAGACGTAAGCTTTATCAGGCTACAGACGTCTATTACGAAAATGAATTATATACAAATAATCAGTTTGCTCTTTATACAAATCAATCCGGAATTGAAGTTCCTTGGGGAGAAGATGGTACTGGGACAGCCACTTATAGAGAATGGACTTTCCGTGAGTCAGATCATTCTCCTTTTGACAAGTTAAATATTTCAGTTGTTTTCTTTGAATCATATGATTATGATGCTTCAAATTTGGACAACATGAAAGAAAGCAGTAATCCTGCTTTTGCTGCTACAAATGGTTTTATAAGCAATACTGCTTTTGATTCATCTAAATATCTGGAGAATCTATTTGCTCTTAATCAAACCGATACTTCGACGTTATCAGAAAATGAATCTGCTGATACAGATCTGCTGACAAGAAGAATTAATAATGTGTCTTTCGTGATAGAACAAGCAATACACAAAGGACTGCATAATGCTGTCGAAGAATAACAATAGTTGTTAATATATTGCAAAGATTTCCAATATATCTCCATTGTCCCAGCGGAAATTAATTTTTTGGAATTCTCCTGTCCTGAGCGTGCTTACGGAGTTTCCCTTTTGCTGGCAGGCCGATAAATTGAGGGGGATGATATCTTCTGGCCATTGGGTATCTATCGGACTTATAAGGACTTGATTATTAAGCAGAACGCAGGCGTTAGATGCATTTAAAGGAATCATAACTTCAATGCTGAATCTTTCAGGTTTGTCTAAATTAAATAGAACTTTCAGCTGTTCTGCTTTGTCGGCCGGTTTGCTGAAAGTTTGTTTTATAAGTATGTCTTGATCATTTATACTAAACTGATAGCAAGCATCCTGCCATTTATCAATTACAATACCTTGTTCAACATTTCCTATTATTAAATTCTGAATTGTTGTGTTAGTCTTCTCAATATCAGATGGGTTGTTTGCAGATTTATTGGTTTTCATATCTATTCACCTCGTATAATTATTTAATTTCAGTGTCGATTCTCACATATTTCAGATCAATCTGCAAGTTTTATCTAAAATTCAAAGCTAATAAAAAGGTGGAGTCTATAAAAAATAGTATTAATCATATATTTTTTGACTGTGGTATAATCGAGATATATATACAAATAGTTTGTTGGCTTTTTTCAGGAGGTTTAAGATGATATTTGGCATTTCTTCATGGCTTTTTTGGCTGATTTTGCTGATAATATTTCTGATATTGGAAGCCGTAACTTTCAATATGACTACGGTATGGTTTGCTGTTGGTTGTCTTGTTGCTATGATTATGGCACTGCTGGGGTTGCCCATATGGCTACAGTCGGTATCAATGCTGGTTGTATCAGCCGTTTTGCTGCTTGTTTTTATTATGATTGTCAAGCCGCGCATGAGTGGGAAAGCTGCTAAGGGAGCCGTCCCTACAAATGCGGACAGAATTATTGGTCAGGAAGGTGTAGTTCTTGAGATGATTGATCCTGTTGCCGGACAGGGCTTGATAAAGGTTAAGGGTCAGACCTGGAGTGCTGTTAGTGAAAGGCAAACATCTTTGCCTGCCGGTGCTAAAATTCAGGTCATAGCTATTCAAGGGGTAAAAGCAGTTGTTATTCCGCTGGAATAACTTTGTATATATACTTGCAGATTCAGCAGAGGATATCCGACAGTTTATAACCGGCGGATTCATAACAGATTTATGGAGGTATTTACATGTTTATCGTTAATTTTTTTACAGCACTTAGCAGTTCTCCAGGTATCGGTTCCTATATTGCATTGGTTATTACTCTGGCAATTGTATTTCTTATTCTGATTAGAAATATAAGGATCGTACCTCAGGCAACAAATTTTATTATTGAGAGACTAGGTGCTTATCACAGCACCTGGCAGGTAGGAATCCATATGAAGGTTCCTTTTATTGATCGGGTTGCAAAGGTTATTTCTCTTAAAGAGAAAGTAGCTGATTTTCAGCCACAGGCAGTTATTACAAAAGATAATGTAACAATGCAGATAGACACGGTTCTTTTTTATCAGATTGTAGATCCCAAGTTATACGCCTATGGTATTGAAAATCCGATTTTAGCTATTGAAAATCTTTCTGCTACAACTTTGAGAAATATTATTGGTGATCTGGAGCTTGATCAGACATTAACCTCCAGAGATCTTATAAATACAAGAATGAGAGTTATTCTTGATGAGGCAACTGATCCCTGGGGCATAAAAGTTAACCGCGTTGAGCTGAAAAATATTATTCCGCCTAAAGAAATTCAGGTTGCTATGGAACGACAGATGAAAGCAGAGCGTGAAAAACGTGAAAATATCTTGCGGTCTGAGGGCGAAAAAGAAGCTGCTATCAGAGTAGCTGAAGGTGAGAAAAAAGCGGCTATTTTACGTGCTGAAGCTAAAAGAGAAGCACAAATAAGGGAAGCAGAAGGTCAGGCTGAAGCAATTCTTAAAGTTCAGGAAGCTACTGCCAGAGGTCTTGAGATGATTAAAAATGTTGGAGCAGACCAAAGTCTGATTGCAATAAAGAGTCTTGAAACTCTTGCTCAGGTATCGAATGGTCGTGCCACAAAAATTATTATACCGTCGGAGCTGCAAAGCTTGGCAGGACTTGCGATGTCGCTTAAAGAAATTGTTACTGAGGATACTGATCAAAAGCAGGGTTGAGGTGATTGAAAGTGCTTTTAGGTATTCATCTGTCACACTTTGGTGTTCTTTTTGATACTCAGCTTGGTCTTTCTTCTGATGATTTAAAAAGGCAGTTGAAGTCCAAAGTAAAGCTTGATGAACTTTCAGGTGCAATAAGACCATTAACAGGACTTATCGGACGCAATAGCACTGGTAAGAGCGCATTATTTGAATCTTTAACTTTTGTTTCAGATTGTATGCATCATGGTGTTCCATTTGCCTCCACGCATAAAAAGCGTGGAGGTTTTGCTAGACTAAGCACTTTGGGCAGACATCATGAAATGAGTTTTGATATGATCATGTGGTATCAGAGGGATAAATCTTTTTTAAGATATGTTTTAAGACTTGCAAGTGATTCTCATCATCGTCCTTTTGTCCGTAGTGAATATGTAGAAAAAATATATCGCACTGATTTAATGGCCGTAAAAGAAAAAGTTTTACTGTCTTTGGAAAAAGGTGAAGGACAAATACTGGAAAATGATGTGCTTAAAAATACAGCAGTTGCTGACCTTAAGTATCCTGCTTTATCGATTTATGGATCGATAAAATCATATCCTGAACTTCAATTTGTTTCTTCACAGCTTATGCGCTGGTATATGTGTACTCCCGAAAATCGTGAATCTGGTTTTATTTCACAAGAGAGCGGAGGACACAGGCATCTTAATGAGAACTGTGATAATATACGCAATGTTCTGGCTTATTATAAGGAAGAGCATAATGATGCTTACAGAGATATGATCGATAAAATTTCTGCTCATATCCCGGATGGAAAACGTGTTGACGATGCTTTTCTCGATGGAGAGGTTACTTCTGGCAGTCTGCGTCTTTTTACTTTTCTTTTGCTGCTCGAAGATCCCCACCCGAGGCCATTGATTTTTTTTGAAGAGCCCGATAGTGGTTTATATCATGATATGGTAGATATTCTGGCATATGAGATGAGAGATTATACTCTTCGAAATCCTGGCTGTCAGATAATTTTTACGACGCATAATCCTTATATTTTGGAATCTCTTCGTCCTGATGAAGTCTGGGTTTTTGAAAGAGGCATTGGCAGGAGTAAAGACCATCTCATGGCTAATGCTCGTTGCATAGGTGCAGATCCTCTTATTGAAGCAATGTACAGGCAGGGAATAGGAATGGGTGCAATGTGGTATAGCGGACATTTTGATCAGGATGAGAATGTCCAGGATACTAATAAATAAGTTTTGTGAGAGTAAGTAATGCATATAGAAGTTCTTAGTGAGGATAAATCAGGATCTGTTGTTTTGCAGAGCATATTGTCTAAATTTATCGAACAAAGAGATTTAAATTATTCTTTTGATATACGTCCGCACCGTGGCAAAGGGCGTATTCCAGATGATTTTAATAAAAAGCCGGCTAAATATGCAAGCGGCCTTCTTGATCTTTTACCGGCAAAAATAAAAGCATATGCTTCCGTATATAAACCATACGAGCTTATTCTGGTAGTGGTTATGGATTCTGATGAAGAGCCATTCGACCATGTTTATAGCAGACTTGAACGGATAATTCAAAAATTCGGACGGAAAATACCATATGTAATAGGAATATCAGTTGAAGAAATGGAATCCTGGCTGCTAGGTGATACCAAAGCTATTGTTGAGGCTTATCCTCATGCCCGTGTGGCAGTAATAAACAATTATGAGCAGGACAGTGTTTGTGGTACATGGGAGGTTCTGGCAAGAACAATTTATGGTAACGATGCTGAGCGTCTGATAAGAATAGGGTATCCTGCTGTGGGACAATATAAATATGAGTGGGCAAGTAGAATTTCACCTTTGATGGATCTTGATAAAAACCAATCGCCAAGTTTTCAGAGATTTATAAAGCAATTAAAAAGAATTGTAGAAAAACAGGAAGAAAAAACAAGGAGCATTGTTAATGGTTAGAGCCGCTTATATACACGTGCCTTTTTGTGTTCAGAAATGCTTTTACTGTGATTTTTCTTCACAAGCCGGTTGCGATGCTTTGATACCCGAATGGCATAAAAGTGTAATAAATGAAATAAAAGCAGTTTCCAACTGGTCTGCCGATAATATTAAATCTAAAAGTCCTCTGAAATCAGTTTTTTTTGGCGGCGGGACTCCCTCTGTTGTTGATCCTAAAATTATTTCAGATATTCTTGAGCTTTTAAATAAATGCTTTGGCATAGATATTGGTGCAGAAATTACCATAGAGGCTAACCCCGGCACCATCAGCAGAGAGAATATGTTTGCTTATGTTGAAGCAGGGATAAACAGAATAAGCTTAGGATTACAAGCTAAACAGGAAAAACTTCTCAGAAACTTGGGTCGTATTCATTGTTTCAAAGATTTTGAAAAAAGTGTAAATCTCGCTTTCAATGCCGGTATCAGTAGAATAAGCGCAGATATAATGATAGGTTTGCCACAGCAGTCTCTTGAAAATGTTAAATCTACGATCGATTGTTTAACTGATTTACCAATAGAACATGTATCATACTATTCTTTGATTCTTGAAGAAGGAACAAGTTATTATGATACTTACCATGCTAAACCCGATTTGCTTCCCTCGGAAGAGGCAGAACGTGAAATGTATCATACATCATGTGCAATGCTTGAAAAAGCAGGAATAATTCCTTATGAAATAAGCAATGCAGCACGTCCAGGCTCAGAATGCAGACATAATCTTGTTTATTGGCATGCTGAGCCGTATTATGGTTTTGGCCCCGCAGCACATTCCTTTTTGAATTTTGTGCGCAGGGGAAATTGCACTGATATTAATAAATATATCGCTTTGTGGCAAAATGAGAATGAAGCTTTTGCTGCTGCCGATCAAATCGATTATATTGATCAAAAGGAACGATACAAAGAAGCTATGCTGTTAGGATTTCGTTTGCTTAAAGGTATTAGTTTCGAAGGCTTTTTTGATAAGTATGGAATTGATCTCAGAACAATTTTTGCTGATGAATTAAAACGCTTATTAGCACGAAGCTTAATTGTTATTGATGATAAATCAGTACGTTTAAGTAAACTTGGTATAGATGTTGCTAATCAGGTGTTTATGGAGTTTGTATAGACTTTACCACATTGTTTTCACCTGCTGTTCATGAAGATTTAACAAGTCCTCCACTTTAAGTTGCCTATGTAGATTGACATAATACGACTCTGGTGATAAATTATCTTTAGCACTCACGTTGTGTGAGTGCTAATTTATGAAAAAGGGGTGAGTCGTAAGGTGCTGAACAACAGGAAAAATCAAATTCTAAAGGCTGTTGTAGATGATTTTATTAATACCGCTGAACCTGTAGGTTCAAAAAGCTTGGTTAGTAAATATCATTTTAATGTCAGTCCTGCGACAATCCGAAATGAAATGGCTGAGCTTGAGGAGTTGGGGTATTTGGAACAGCCTCACACCTCTGCCGGAAGAATACCGTCAGACAAGGGATACCGGGCTTATGTTGATCATTTACTGAGAATAGAAGATATTTCCAGAGAAGAAGCTGAGAATATTAGAACTTATTTGAGAGAAAATCTTGATGAAGTTACTGGACTGATCAAAAAAGCAGCCGTAATTTTGTCGGAAAAAACAGATTATACTTCACTTGTTCTTTCACCTCAGTATAAACGCAGTTTTTTGAAGCAGATAAAAATGCTGATGATTGAACCGGGAAAAGCTTTGGTAGTTGTTGTATTGTCAGCAGGTGTTGTAAAAGACAGACTTGTTAGGATACCGGATATGCTTGATGCAGGACAGCTGATGCAGATTGCTGCTGCTATAGAAGAGGGGCTTTCTGGTATGACTCTGGACGACATTACTCTTGTTACCGTCGCAGCTGCAGCAAAACAAACTCCTTTGCCGGAATCTTTGCTTAATCAGGTTATGTATGAAGCTTACTTGTCTATAAAACAGGCAGATCATCTTGAATTATATCTGGACGGAAGTCACAGGCTCTTAGCTCAACCAGAATTTCAAGATGTGCGCAAAGCTCATGATTTTTTAGAAACATTAAATAGGGACGGTTTGATTGCCGGCTATATGAGTGAATTGAAAGATGAAGAGGAGCTACAGGCTGAAAGTGCTGATGCTTTTTACAAAAATGCTGAATTCAAAACATCTTCTGATAATTCAAGAATTCAAACAGAACCGGCTTATATGGTTAGAATAGGCCAGGAAATTACTCTGGAAGCTTTACAGGATTGCAGCTTTATAACCACCAGTTATAAACTTGGAGATATGGTTGCAGGTAAAATAGGAGTAATAGGACCCAAAAGAATGACATATGGCAAAGTAATATCGCATATCAACTTTGTTAAAATGACTATAAATGATCAGATCAGAAGTCTTGCAAATGGTAAAGACAGAATGGAGGACAATCAGTAATGAAAAAGAATAATTCAGATGGTAAAAACCCTGCAGAATTAAATCAGGCTGAAGATAATAAGCCAGAGGAAATTGTGGAGGATATTAATTCTCCTGAAGCTGAGCAGGCAGGCTCTGATAGTGATGAATTGGAAAAAAATTCTGAGATACAGGCTTTGATGGATCAGTTAAAGGCCAAAGAGACGGAGTATGCCGAAATTAGCGAAAAATACTTAAGAATGGCTGCTGAATATGATAATTTCCGCAGGCGAAGCCAAAAAGAAAAAGAAGCTATTTATATCGATTCTGTAACAAGAGTTGTAAAAGAATGGCTGCCTGTACTCGATAATTTAGATAGAGCTGCACAAGTTGTTGAGCAGGTAGAAAATGAAGAAGCTGTAAAGATTGGTGAAGGTATTTTGCTAACACGCAAACAGGCATATGAAATAATGGAAAGCCTCGGTGTATGCGAAATAGATTGTCTCAACAATCCTTTTGATCCGAATTTGCATGATGCTGTTATGCATGTTGAGGATGACAGTGTGGGCCCTTCTACAGTAGTAGAGGTTTTACAAAAAGGTTATATTCGTGGAGAAACTGTGATACGTCATAGCATCGTAAAGGTCGCAAATTAGTCAAATAATTATTGAAAGCATAGAAACTATTTTAAGTTAATAAAGCATAATTGCTTATATTATAGATGATGAATATTTAAGAATCTGTCATAGGGTGATATACACAAAGACAGGACGGGAGGAATTTACATGGCTAAAATTATTGGTATTGATCTAGGAACTACAAATTCATGTGTTGCTGTTATTGAGGGCGGCGAACCTATCGTAATCCCAAATGCTGAGGGTAATCGTACTACTCCATCGGTAGTAGCTTTTTCCAAAACGGGTGAAAGACTTGTTGGACAGGTTGCAAAGCGTCAGGCTGTGACAAATCCAGACAGAACCGTTTCATCTATCAAACGTGAAATGGGTACAAATCATAAGGTTAGTATAGATGATAAAAGCTTTTCTCCACAGGAAATTTCGGCAATGATTCTGCAAAAGCTGAAAGCAGATGCAGAGGCTTATCTGGGCGAAACTGTTACTCAGGCTGTTATCACTGTACCTGCTTATTTTAGTGATTCACAAAGACAAGCAACAAAGGATGCAGGTAAGATAGCCGGTTTGGAAGTTTTGAGAATAATCAATGAACCTACTGCAGCATCTCTTGCTTATGGTATGGACAAAGAGACTGCTGATCAAATGATTCTGGTATTTGACCTTGGTGGTGGTACTTTCGACGTTTCTATTCTGGAAATAGGGGAAGGTGTATTTGAGGTTAAAGCAACCAGTGGTAATAATCGTCTTGGTGGTGATGACTTTGACCAGAAGGTTGTTGACTGGATGGTGGAGCAGTTCAAAAAAGAAGAAGGTGTAGATCTAAAAGCTGATAAAATGGCTATGCAAAGACTGCGCGAAGCTGCTGAAAAGGCTAAAATCGAATTGTCTGGAGTTAGCAGTACCAGTATTAATCTTCCATACATTACTGCTGATGCAACCGGTCCTAAACATCTTGATATGACTTTAACACGTGCTAAATTTGATGAACTGACTTCTGATCTGGTTGAAAAATCTATGGAGCCTGTTCGCAAAGCCATGGCTGATGCGGGATTAAAGCCACAAGATATAGAAAAAATTCTTCTGGTTGGTGGATCCACACGTATACCTGCCGTTCAGGATGCAGTTAAAAAGTATTTCTCTAAAGATCCGTTTAAGGGTATAAATCCAGATGAATGTGTAGCTTTAGGTGCTGCTATTCAAGGTGCCGTTCTTTCCGGTGATGTTAATGATCTGTTATTGCTTGATGTTACACCACTTTCTCTCGGTATAGAGACTATGGGTGGGGTAATGACAAAACTAATAGAAAGAAACACAACTATACCTGCCAAGAAAAGTCAGGTTTTCTCTACTGCAGCAGATGGACAGACACAGGTTGAAGTTCATGTTATGCAGGGTGAAAGAGAGATGGCACAGTACAATAAGACTCTGGGAAGATTTATACTTGATGGAATTGCACCTGCTCCAAGAGGCGTTCCGCAGATAGAAGTTACTTTTGATATTGATGCCAACGGTATTGTACATGTTACTGCTAAAGATAAGGGTACCAATCGTGAACAGCATATTACAATTACTGCTTCTACAAATCTATCAGATGATGAAATAAATAAAGCTGTTCAGGAAGCAGAGCAGTTTGCGGCTGAAGATAAAGCTAAGAAAGAAGAAGTAGAAACAAGAAATAATGCTGACTCAGCTATTTATCAATCTGAAAAAACACTAAAAGAGCTGGAAGGTAAAATTGATGCTTCCGATCGTGAACCTGTTGATGCAGCTATTAATAAGCTGAAAGAAACTATAAAAGGTGATGATATGGAGGCTATTAAAGCAGATACTGAAGCATTGCAGCAGGCATTTTATAAAATAAGCGAAAAACTATATCAGCAGCAGGGCGGTGAACCTGGCGCTGGTGGCCCTCAGGCTGGACCTGATTTTAATGCAGGCGGATCTGATCAGGGCGACGGAACATATGATGCTGATTTTAAGGATGCTGGCGGCGATCAGTAAGATTTACGTTTGTTATTCTGATAAATCCCGGCTTTTCCCGTCCGCCTTTAGGCAGGCGGGATTTGTCCGTCTTTGAAGGAGGAGGCAGAAGGTGCCTGATAAAAGAGATTATTACGAGGTTTTGGGTGTTTCAAAAAACGCTACAGAAGACGAATTAAAGAAAGCATATCGCAAATTAGCTAAAAAAAATCATCCGGATCTGAACCCAGGGGATAAAGATGCTGAATCACGTTTTAAGGAAGCAAACGAAGCTTATGCGGTTTTGAGTGATTCCGAAAAGCGTAGAAATTATGATCAATATGGTCATGCAGGCGTTGATGGTCAAGGTTTTGGTGGATTTAACGGTGCTGGGTTTGATATAGATCTTGATGATTTATTTGGATCCTTTTTCGGCGGAGGTTTCGGCGGATCCAGGCAGCGCAGAACGGGACCGCAACGTGGTGCAAATCTTAAATACCGTATGAATCTTGATTTTATGGAAGCTGCTTTTGGTGTTGAACGTGAAATAAACATAAGCAAAGAAGATTTATGTGATACTTGCCATGGGCATGGTACAAAAGATGGTTCTGAACCTGCTAAATGTGGCACTTGTCATGGTACTGGGCAAGTTAATCAGCGTCAGCAGACTATGTTTGGAGCTGTGATGACATCAAGACCATGTCCTACATGCGGAGGTAAAGGGACGATTGTTAAAGACCCCTGCAACTCCTGCGGAGGACGCGGTAGAGTTCAAAAAACAAAAAAACTTTCTGTCAAAGTGCCTGCAGGTATCAATGAGGGAGAAATGCTTACTGCTCGTGGAGAAGGTGAACCAGGTGCAAATGGTGGTCCCTATGGCGATTTATATATAGAAATTCATTTAAGGCCACATCCTGTTTTCCAAAGAGACGGATATAATACTTTCTGTGAAGTTCCTATTACTTTTGCTCAGGCTGCGATAGGTTCTGAAATAGAGGTGCCGACAATAGATGGACCATACAAATTTGCCTTGAAAGAGGGAACTCAGCCAGGTGATCTTTTTTCAATAAAATCAAAGGGTATCCCCTATGTTAATCGCAATAATATGAGAGGTGAACACAAATTCAGAGTTGTTCTGGAAGTTCCGGGGCATCTTTCGGAAGATCAAAAGAATCTGCTAAGACAATTTGAAGAAACATGTACAGAAAAGAACTATCAGAAACGCAGTGGTTTTTTCAGTAAATTAAAGGACTTATTTAAATAAGCGGGTGATTTTGTTATGCAATGGCTTGAATTTAAAATAGATACGACACATGAAGCTGCCGATGTGATTGTTGATTATCTTTCTTCACTTGGTGCTGATGGTGTTCAAGTTGAGGATTCAGCAGAAATAATTGAAATATTGCAAGCACCTGACAGTTTGACTTATGCTGATGATGATTTTTTGAATAATCTGGATCCTGTTGTTCACATAAAGGCTTATTTTGCTAAATTCGACCAAGGTGTGAGAAGGAACAAAGAAATAAATCTCTTAAATGCAGAGCTATATGATGATATGCCTAAAATATTTGTAGAGATTGAATATCTTGAGCAGACAATAAAGGAAAAACTTTCAGAAATAGGACTTTATCTTGACACAGGAACAGGGTATTTAGGTTTTGTAGAGGTAAAAGAAGAAGACTGGGCTGATAATTGGAAGAAGTATTATTCAACAATTAAATTAAGTGATCGAATTGTCATAAATCCTAGCTGGATCGATTATGAGGCGTCTGATGGTGAGATCGTTATTTCTCTTGACCCTGGTTCTGCTTTTGGAACAGGTAGCCATGAAACTACAGCAATGTGTGCTTTAATGTTGGATAAGCATCTCAAAAAAGATGATAAAGTCCTTGATTTGGGATGTGGCAGTGGTGTTCTTGCTATTATAGCTGCCAAGTTAGGCTGTACTGAAGTTGAAGCAATTGATATTGATTCTCTTGCTGTTAATGTGGCTATTGATAATTGCCAGAAGAATAAAGTAAAAATAGATTGTCATCAAGGTGAATTGAAGAATGCCAGAGGCAGGGAATATACTTTAATTGTTGCAAATATTATTGCTGATATTATTAGTCAGCTTGCCGGTGATTTTGGCAATTACCTCAGTGAAGATGGCTTGCTGATAACTTCGGGTATCATCAAAGATAAAGCTCCAGGTGTGATAGCAGCTTGTGAGCAAGCTGGTTTTGAACTTGTAGAACAGAATGAACAAAAAGAATGGTGTGCTTTTTTATGGCAGAAGTGTAAAAATAACATGGATTAACTTGTAAAATAGCTGGTTGTTTTAAGGAGATGCATGTTATGATAATATACCATTAAGATAAGAGGTGTATTCCTTCTGAATAAAATTTGGAAAAGAGGTAGTTTTAATGATTGATGTTACAGCTATTGGTGAACTTTTAATTGACTTCACTCCTGCAGGACAGTCGGCACAAAATAACCCGATTTTTGAACAAAATCCGGGCGGTGCGCCTGCAAATGTACTGGCCTGTCTTAGTAAACTTGGTAAATCTACGGCTTTTATTGGTAAAGTAGGAGCAGATCAATTCGGGGTTACCTTGAAACAAACATTGAATCAAGTGGGAGTGTCAACCAAAGGATTGGTAGTAGATGAGGACTGTCATACAACTTTGGCTTTTGTTCATCTTAGTGATAGTGGCGACAGATCATTTTCTTTTTATAGAGATCCAGGCGCCGACTTGCTCTTGGAACCTTCAGAAATTAATTACCAGGTTATAGATGAGTGTAAAATTTTACATTTTGGTTCAGTATCTATGACAGGAGAACCATCCAGATCTGCAACTTTAGCTGCTGTTAAATATGCAAAAGAACAAAATAAATTAATTTCATATGATCCAAATCTGAGAATAAAACTTTGGAAGTCAGAAGAAGAAGCAAAAAATGTTATTTTATCTGCAATGCCTTTAGCAGATATGGTAAAAATTTCTGAAGAAGAGCTGGTTTTTCTAACCGGTGAAAAGGATCTTCAGCGTGGAAGTAAGCTTTTGCAGGAAACTTATGACCTGAAACTGGTTATGATTACACTTGGCCCTGACGGTGCTTATGCCGGAAATAGTAAATATCAGGCGATAACTCCTGCTTATGCAGTAAAAACTGTTGATACTACAGGAGCAGGTGATTCTTTTACCGGCGGTTTCCTTTATTGCCTGTTACAGTCAGGAAAATCTCCTGATCAGCTTACAGAAACTGATCTCAAGGATTTTCTGGCTTTTGGCAATGCTGTAGGATCGTTGACTACGACAAATAAGGGAGCGATACCCGCTTTGCCTACACTTGAGCAGGTGGAAGAATGCCAAAGAAACGTTCCTTTTGAAAATTCACGCTATTAATTAATTGTTGTCCTATTTGTGAATAGTTTACAATCGATTTTGAGAAAAAGCTTTATTTTGAGATTTTTATCTTAAATAAATTGTATTATAAGACTAAAAAATAATCATATTTATAGCGTTTTGCACAAAAATTAATATTTTGACTGGAGATGCGACCCCGCTTGTAAGGGGCCGCATTTTCTTTTATAATACGAGATGCATGCAGTTACAAACGTTTACGGGAGTTTGGGAGGAGCATTATATGCCAAAAAAACTGAAAGCCAGCGAAATGAATAAATGCATTGGCTGCTTTACATGTATGAATATCTGTTCAATAGTTAACAGGCAGAATCATTCATTGTCAAAAAGCGCAATAAAAGTTCGTACGAGCGGAGGCATGACAGGTCGCTTTATTGCGGTTGTATGTATAGCCTGTAAAGATCCAGCTTGTATGGAAGCTTGTCCAAGTGGTGCCTTGGAGTATATTCCAGGAGGAGGAGTATTACTTAAGAAGGATAAATGTATAGGTTGCCGCAGATGTGAAGAAGCCTGTATCATGCAAGCGGTTTTCTTTGATGAAGAAACAAAAAAACCTATTATCTGCCGCCATTGTGGTTCGTGTACGCGTTTTTGTCCGCATCAGTGCCTGATTATGGAGGAGGTGCATGAAGAATGATTTATGAAAAATATATGAGAATATTATATGTGGATCTCAGTACAGGGAAAATCAGGATTTCACAGCGTGAAGATCTGATGCCGTATCTTGGTGGGGTAGGTCTTGCTAGTAAATTGCTGGAAGAATCAATGCATCCTGAGGCAGATGCTTTTGCTGAGGAGCAACCAATAATATTTGCAATAGGTGCAGGAACCTGGCTGTTCCCAGTTTTGACAAAAACAGTTGCTATGTTTCGCTCGCCTTTAACCAATGAACTTGGAGAAAGTTATGCAGGTGGGCGTTTGGCTATGACTATGCTTATGGCTGGTTATGACGCTATTGTATTGATAGGAAAGGCTGAAAAGCCTGTATACCTTCAGGTTTCTAATAATAGTGTAGAGCTTAAAGACGCCCGTGCAATGTGGGGTCTCAACAGTGAAGATTCAGGTAGAGCGATAAGAGAACGTGAATCTGGTGGCGGTAAACGCAGCATTGTAAGAATAGGTCCGGCTGGTGAAAACAAGGTAGCCTTTGCAAGCGTTTGTGTCGATTCATATCGTCATTTCGGCCGTCTTGGACTGGGCGCTGTAATGGGTAGCAAAAACTTAAAAGCTATCTCGGTTCTAGGTGAAAGGTCAATACATATTGAAGATACACCCAAATATTTCAAAATTTATCAACAGATATATAAAAAATGTACAAGCACAGACATGATGGCAAAATATCATGATGCAGGTACGCCAATTAATGTCAAATCTCTTGATGCTTCCGGCGGATTGCCTAGTATAAATATGCAAAGCGGTAGATTTGAACATGTTGAAGAGATTTCCGGAGAAGCTTTTGCTAAGAAAAATCTGGTTAGAAAACTTGCTTGTACCGGTTGTCCTGTTGGTTGTATACATATAGGAATGTACAGAAGAGAATTTGATAAAGGACATGAATACGAGGCCATAAGTGTTAGCTATGATTATGAACTTATTTTTGCTCTTGGAAGCTTTCTGGGGATAAAGTCAAGTGATGAGATTATAGCAATTATTGATGAAGTTGAAGAAACAGGCATGGATGCGATGAGCTGTGGTGTTTGCCTTGGCTGGGCGGCTGAAGCTTTTAGCACAGGTCTGATAAATGAAGAACAGACATTGGTTCCTTTGGCTTTTGGTGATAGTCATGGATTCATTGAAGCAATAAGATATCTGGCTAAAGGCAAAAATAAATTCTACCGTGATTTAGGCAAGGGCAGTCAATACGTATCTTCCATTTACGGTGGTTCAGAGTTTGCTATGCAGATAGCCGGCAATGAAATGCCTGGCTATCATACAGGTTATGGTGCTTTAATAGGGGCTGCTGTAGGAGCCAGACATTCTCATTTATGTAATGGCGGTTATTCGGTTGATCAGAGTATGAAGGAATTTGATGAAGATAGTGTTGTACAGGCTATATTTAAAGAAGAACATGAACGCTGTATGACAAATTCACTTATTATGTGCCTTTTTGCCAGAAAGATTTATGATAAGCAGACGATCCTTGATGCACTCAATGTTATTGGCTGGAATCTTACTGATGAAGATCTGACAGATATTGGCAAGAGAATTTACAAGACAAAGTTAAAAATTAAAAAAGCCTATGGTTTTAGACAAAAAGCTGTAAAATTGCCAAAAAGATTTTTTGAAACACCCAGCATGCACGGACAATTAGATGAAGAAACTGCTTACAGAATGATTAGAAAATATGTTGATTTGACAGATGCATTAATGGCTGAAAAAGATCCTCTTGATGAGAAAAAAAATGAGGAACCTGCTAAAAATGCAAAAAAATCAACAAAAATAAAATGATTGGCGATAATTATAATGGATAATGAACGATATATTCGTCAGTCAAAGTTAAAAGCTATTGGTGGAAGTGGTCAGGACATTCTGGCCACTTCCAGAATTGCTGTTGTTGGTGCAGGAGGGCTTGCGTCTCCTTTGTTATTTGCTCTTGCCGGAGCCGGTATAGGATATTTAACAATTATTGATTATGATAAAGTTTCTATTTCTAACCTTAATAGACAATTTCTTTATAAATACACTGATATTGGCAAAAGTAAAGTTCGCATTACCGGCAAAAGATTAAGAGAATATAGACCTGATCTAAACATAAATCTCCTTCAACACAAAATAACTTATGATAATGCAGAAATTCTTTTATCAGGACATGATCTGCTGATTGCAGCAGTAGATAATATTTCTACGAGATATATTATTAATAAAGCTGCCTGTGATCTTGATCTAAGATGGATAGATGCAGGTGTCAAGGGCTTCCACGGATATATGTCATATCATATTCCAGGTAAATCTTCCTGTTATGCATGCAGATGTGGTCCTGATAAAGAGTATGATCTGAATGCTACAAATTCAGATACAATCGAAAAACCTTCGGTGCTTGGTACAATACCCGCTGTGTTGGGAGCAATGCAGGCTAATCTGGCTGTAGAGCTTTTATTGGGGATTAATAAACTGGAAGCTGGTACAATGCTGCTATATGATGGTCTTGGACAGAAACTAGATCATCTTTCGGTAAAACGTGATCCAAATTGCCCTGTATGCGGCAGTTCCAAATAGAAAAAAGCTTATTTGATGCGAGGATAAATTGTATGCTGATTAAATTTTATACACAGGCAGAAGAAATCCTGGGAATAAGTCAAAAAGAAGTAAGTATAGACTCTCCTATATGTGTGAGAGATTTATTTCAGAAATTGCATAAAGATTTAGGTGCTGTAATCAGACCGATTTTTGATCCTGATTCCGGTAGTATAACTGATGAATACTATATTTTACTAAATGGTAGTCATATAATGAGATTGCAAGGCCTTGATACAACTATTGGGCAAGATGATGTACTTGCTGTTATACCAGTAACTGAAGCAGGGTAGACTATGGTTGCCTAAACCTGCTTCAGTTCAATGATTTCTATTTCATCTCCAGGTTTTACTATACCGCCTTTTAATACTCTTGCAAAAATGCCTTCTCTTGGCATTACGCAGTCCCCAACCTGATGGAAAATAGCACAGTGCTGGTGACATTTTTTCCCTATTTGTGTAACTTCAAATAAGCATTCGCCAATTGTAAAAGTGCTTCCCACAGGCATTTCATAAAGGCATATTCCTTCTGTTGTAAGATTTTCAGCAAATTTACCGGTACATAATCCTTCTGCGCCCATTGCTTCAATCTTCTTTATGCTTTCCATTCCAAGCAGAGAAATTTGTCTGTGCCAGTTGCCCGAATGAGCATCCCCCTCCAGCCCCCAATTTTCTATCAGCTTTCCTTCAGGAATTGCAACTTTGGGGATTCCTTTTTCTTTACTTATATTTATTGCAACTAGTTTTGCCATGTTAATTACCTCCTGAATTTTCATTTAACATTTTCTTCAAAAATTATATATACATTATTCCTGGTTTTCTGAAGACTTTCTTTTCCAGATACCGGATTTGCCACCTGTTTTTTCATCAAGTGCTATTTCTGTTATTTTTATACCACGATCGATTGCTTTGCACATGTCATATAATGTCAATGCAGCGACAGAGGCGGCAGTTAGTGCTTCCATTTCCACTCCTGTTTGTCCACTGTTAGCGGTTGTTGCTCTTATTATTATTTTGTCATTTTCCAAAAAATCTATTTCAATACTAACTTTTGACAGCATCAGAGGATGGCACAATGGTATTAAATCAGGAGTCTTTTTGGCAGCCATTATTCCGGCAGTTCTTACTACCGCCAAAACGTCTCCTTTTGGCATTTCTGAATTGGCTATTTTTTGAATAGTTTCCTTGTTCATTTTTACGATGGCATGTGCAACTGCCAGTCTTTCTGTATTTGCTTTATAACCAATATCTACCATGTGAGCCTCACCCTTCTCGTTGAGATGAGTTAGAGTATTTGTTTTTGATTCAATCTTTCCGTCTGCTTCAGGTTTATTCATACTAACCTCCTGTATGATTCATACTTCTTTCGGGATTAAAGCTATTGTTAAAATTATGCCCTTTAGGTTTTTGCAGTAATGCGTTCTCTAGTGTTCTTTGTAATATGTTGTCATCTTCAGAGAGCGCCGGCAAAAGAGAAATTTCTTTGTCATCGCCAAGACATGGCTTAAACATACCGTCCGCAGTTATTCTGATTCTATTACAACTATTGCAAAATTTATGTGAAACTGGTTGTATGAGTCCTACTTTGCCCTGATAACCTTTGATACCATATTGTACAGCCGGCTGGCAAGGATTTTGCTCCGGCAATTTGCAAAGGCGAGGTTCAAGTTCAAGAACTGATTGGGCAGTCATCTGATGCTCGGGATTTCTGCCAAGATCGCTTAATGGCATAAGCTCAATGAAACGAACCTCTATATTCTTGTTTTTTGTCAATTCAATCATTTCCATTATTTCATCATCATTTATACCCTTCATCAGAACAACATTAAGTTTTACGGGATTTAGTCCACTAAGAAGACATTTGTCTATCGAAATTAAGACCTGTTCTAATCTCCCTCCACCTGTTAGATCGGAATATTTATCTTTTCTTAGGGAATCAAGTGAAATATTTACTCTATTTAAGCCTGATTTTTTCAGTGATTCAGCTCTTTCTGATAATCCTTGCCCGTTAGTTGATAAAGAGAGATCGATATCCTTACTTATATTACGAATCGCTGAAATAATTGATTCCAGATCCTTACGCAAAAGTGGTTCGCCGCCGGTAAGCCTGATTCTGTTAATGCCCATATCAAAAAGAATTCTACAAATCCTTTCAATTTCGTTTACCGATAATAAATGATTGTCTGTTGCCTCGGGGCAATTAAACGGATTGCAGTAAATGCATTTTAAATTGCAACGTTGAGTTATTGATAAGCGAAGATAATTAATAATTCTGTTATATTTATCCTTCATCATCTGCCTCCGCCTTGATTCTTCCTGGTTGATCAAAATCATAACCACCAATTGTTGCTAACCTGTTTTTTATTATCTCTCCCGAGAGTACGGCAATAAAATCTTTGACAAGTTTATTATTAAGTTGATCCTTTCTAACAGCAAAATCATAATTTTCCTGCGCAAGTGGTATAAAATCCAGATCAAATATCTTGGCAACAGAAAGAATACCAATACCTGTATCTGCTGTTCCTGCCTTAATTTGAGCTGCAACACCTGTATGTGTTAATTCTTCTCGATTATATCCATTTATTTGATCGTGACTAATATTTTTTTGCTCAAGCAGATAATCCAATAATATACGAGTGCCCGATCCAGGTTGTCTGTTTACATAGCGAATACTGGTTCCTGCGATATCTGTTATAGAACTGATTTTCTTAGTATTACCTTTTGGCAATAGTAATCCCTGAGTTCTTTTAAATCCTTCTATCAATACAACCGACCCGTCAGGAAATAGTCTTCTAATTTCAGCAATATTATATATACCACTGACAGGATCAAGTAAGTGCACAGGTGCCAGCAATGCTTCGCCTCGCTTTAATGCGATTAGGCCGCCAAGACTTCCTGTATGAGTTGATGTTATTCTTCTGCCATTAATCATTTGCATAATATCTGCCAGTTCATCCAAAAGAGGATCATGACTGCCGATGAGATTTATCGACTCTTTTATTTCCTGAAGATTATTATCAAATAATTCAATTTCTACTTTGCTGCCTGCATTTATGCCTTCGCAATTTTGATCTACTGTAAGCAGGCCATCAGCTTTAATGAATTTGCTCAGTAAACCTGCGCCACGTTCCATTGGAGTTGCCAGCCATTGCTCATCAAGATAATTAAGTCTGACTCTAATATATTCTTTGTATTTTAATGAAGATGTCAGACTTCTGGTTAGCTTCGCTGAGATTAAATTGTTTTTGTTATAGGAAACTGAGCTATTAAACTCTAAAAATGATTTCAGCACTTTGTCAAAAACAATATAAGCAGAAACAGGATAGCCGGGCATTCCTATGACCGGTTTATTTTCACAAATTCCAAGAATAGCAGGTTTGCCTGGCTTTATTGCAATACCATGAATCAAAACCTGACCGATTGATGAAATGATTTGGCTTGTATAATCATCCCGGCCGGCTGAAGATCCGGCAATAATTATTACCATATCCGCTTGTTTCAGGCTTTTCTGCAGAGCTTTTTTTAATAAATCCGGTTTGTCAGGGACAATTTGACAAATTAAAGGCTTATGCCCCATCTCTGAAAGGCAGCTCCTTAGCATTGCTCCATTATACTCGGGGATATCTCCTGCTTCTAAGCTCTTAGATGCGGGAACGACTTCGTCACCTGTTGGTATTATGTGGATGGTCATAGGCCTGTAAATATTGACGTTTTCGATACCGGCAGCTGTGAGGACACCAGAAACAGGAGCTGTTATTTTAGTGTTTGCTGTAACCAGCATATCTCCGGTACAAAAATCTTCACCAATCTGACGTATATGCTGCCAGGGAACAGCAGCATGTTCTATTTGTACTTTTTTATCATCCTCAAGCCAGACTATATCTTCAATCATAATAACTGCATTGTATTTATCCGGAATAGGATCACCTGTATCAACAATGATAAACTGGTTTTGATCAAGCTTTATGGGGGTTGTCTCTGTTGCACCAAATGTTGATTCAGCACAAACTGCAATTCCATCCATTGCACTGGAAAGAAATTGTGGTATGCTTCTTTGGGCATAAACTGCCTCTGCAGTATATAGTCCATCTGCAGCATTGAGCGGAATCTGTGCGGTCGGTTTTAGATTGACATTCTGATTTGCCAGAGCCTTCCGGTAATTTGCAATAGCCTTTTCCAGATCCGTATTTGTAAGGTATGAAGCTTTCATATCAAGCTATCCTCCCATAAATAAACTTTTGTTTTGCAGCCTTTTTCCAGACCTTCGCAATCGCGGTCAATCGAAAGGTAACCGTCTGACTGACGTAGTGTTGTAATTAACCCTGATTTAGAAGGAATCGGAATTGCTGTAGGTAGTTGTTCTGAATTTTTTTTGTCATGTTCAAGTTTTACTGCAATCAAAGATTGACGACCGTGGTTTGCTGGTAAACTGCGGCTTAAAACTGCATCTACACTTGTTCTTTCTCTTACTGCTCTGTTTGTTAACTGGAGAATCAGTGGCCTTATAAGCTGATCTGCCATAAACCAGGCAGCAACAGGGTGACCTGGTAAGCCGATAACAGGAACCTGATTAATTAAACCAATTAGTGAAGGTTTTCCAGGTTTTACCGCCAGCCCATGTTGAATTATGCCTGGACTACCAAATGAATTTATAGCAGCTGCAACATGATCGCGTTCGCCTGCAGAACTGCCACCTGAAATAACTATCAAATCACATTTCTGATGAGCTTTACTAATTGTGTCAAGTAAAGCATTTTTCTCATCTTTCACAATTCCATAGAAAAATATTTCTGTGCAAGGAGCAGTCAACATTGAAGTCAACATAGGAGTATTTACATCATAGATCTGACCTTCATCAATTTTCTCTCCTGCCTTAACAAGTTCATCACCTGTAGATATTAATCCGATTTTTAATTTTCTATATACCGGAACATATTCCAAACCTAATGCCGAAAGAGCTCCTATTTGATGTGGCTGCAAAAAAGTGCCCTGTTGAAGCAGTAGCTCATCTTTTTTTATATCATCTCCACGGAAGATAAGATTGTGACCAGGGGAGACTGGTTTGGTTATATATCTATAGCCATCATCAATGGATTCGACATCTTCCAGCATAACAACGGCATCAGCATTTTGCGGCAATGCTCCACCTGTTGCTACACCTTGGCAGCTTCCTGGCTTTAGCGCTGTTTTAGAAACCTCTCCCATAACTATGTCACCATCAAACCTTAGCATTGCGGGCAATGAGGCACTGGCAGAAAAAATATCTGAGGATTTTACTGCAAAACCATCTACTGTAGAGCGGTCAAATCCTGGCACATCTATGTTTGAATATATATCACAGGCCAAAATTCGTCCCCTGCTAATCGATGGCGAGATAAACTCATATTCTTTATTTTGCCCAGTTGTCTGATTCAGATCCATGTCGAATTTTTGTCTTAGTAAATTGCCATATTTACAGCCATAATCGCTTATTGCTTTTTTTAGTTGGCTTTGGGCATAGGCTATGGTTGAAACTTTTAACATTTTGTCCACCTTTTAAATATAATTACTTTTTATTACAATTCACAAGCCGCCTGCTCAAAATACAAAAATTGTTTGAGCTTTTCGGTTGATGGCTGGCACAATAATTTCTTTAAATCACCAATTGTATCTACTTTACCATTATCCAGAAAAATCATCTCATCACACAATCTTTGGGCAAGATTAATATGGTGCGTGCATAAAACCAAAATACAGTTATTTTTAGTGATATATTCCTTAATTGCCTTTTCTGCAAGTTGCAGTCCTGTTAAATCCAGAGCTGTAGTCGGTTCATCAAGTAGCAAAATTTTTCTTTTAAAGGAGAGTATTCTTGCAAGCGCCATTCTTTGTGCCTCTCCTCCTGATAGTTTGCACCCGTTGGCAGCTGAAAGGGCAGAAAGTCCTAGATTATGCATGGTATCTTTGATTATAAAGTCCAAGTTTTTTTTGTTTGATTTAGCTGCAGGAGGTATACCCAGTCGTATATTTTCTTCGACCGACATATTAAATGCATGAGGCTTTTGCGGTAAATAGCCTGTAATACCAGCTTTTTTCATATCTGGAAAGGTTTGGATTTTTTCTGCTAGTATTTGCATAAGGGTGCTTTTGCCAGAACCATTTGCACCCAAAAGAGCATAGCACTTACCTGTTTTTATAGATAAATTTTCTATGTTAAGTTCAAAACGATCATTCCATCTGTGTTGAAGAGATTCAAATAAATATTCTTTCGAAAAATTATTAATCAGTTCATCAGCCATTGGTATCCTCCTGGAATCTGTCTGCAAACACATTAACAACTAATGCAATAATCATTAGAATTAAGCCAAGTGCTATTGCTGCACCAAAATTTCCTTTATTCGTTTCCAGCATAATTGCAGTAGTAAGTACGCGTGTTTTGCCGGCAATATTACCTCCTACCATCATTACTGCTCCAACCTCGGAAATTGCTCTGCCAAAACCGGTTAACACGACTGTGATAAGAGCTTGTCTGCTTTCATTTATCAATAAAAAATATATTTTCCATTTGGGCTGTCCTAATGTAAGCATAGTTTGCCGGATAGAATATTGCTTGCTTTCAATTGCACTGCAGGTAAGACTTGCCATTATAGGGATAATTAAAATGCATTGAGCAATAATCATTGCCGGCAATGAAAACAACAGCTGCATACTGCCCAGTGGACCCTGCCTTGACAAAAGTATAAAAACCAGTAATCCTGCCACTACTGGTGGCAGACTCATACAGGTACGCATAAGTCTTTTTATTATTTTACCGCCGAAAAAGTTTTTGGTAGCAAGTAATATTCCTGATGGTATTCCAAGTAGTGCTGATATCGTAGTGCTGATAAAAGTCATACTGATTGTAAGCATCAGTATTTGATACCATTGACTATCTCCGGAAGTAAAAGCTTCAATAACTGAATTAAATGTCATACACAACAACCTTGATAATTATTTGCCGGTTTTGTCTCATATGTCAATTATGAGTCAAAACCATCGTAGATGAATAGTGCTTCCCCATATTTTTCTTTGCCGAAATTATTAATAATTTCGGTGGCGGTTTCACTTTTTAGAAAGTCTATCCATGCTGCCGCACCATCATAGTTGACATCAGGATTCTTCTCTTTACTTACAGCAATTACGCTATAAATATTTTTGAGATCTTCGGAAGCACCTATTATCATTTCTAGCTTATGTTGATCCCTGGTGGCAAGCCAGGTTGCTTTGTCAGTCAGAATATAAGCCTCTAATTCTCCCGCCATGATAAGACATGGCCCCATGCCTTTGCCTGCTTCTATATACCAATCTCCGACAGGTTCTAAATCAACAGAAGTCCAGATTTTCAGTTCAGCTTTATGTGTGCCGGAATTGTCGCCTCTTGAAACAAAACTGGATTGATTCTCGGCAATTGCGATGAAAGCTTCAGATGCGGAAGTTTTGTTCGCTATCTTTGCCGGATCAGTTTTATCACCAGCAATTATAAAGTAATTATGCATAAATGGCATACGTTCAACACCAAACCCGGAGTCTACAAATTCTTCTTCCGCTGATTTGGCATGCACGAGTAAAACATCGGCATCACCGGTTTGGCCAAGCTTTATTGCCGCACCTGTGCCGTTTGCAATAATATCAAGATCATAATTGCTTTCTTGTTCAAAAATTTTCTCTAGTTCTGGAAGTAATCCTGAATCCTGAACACTTGTTGTGGTAGATAATCGGATCAAATTATTTTCTGATCTTTTTTCGGATATATTATTGCAGCCAGACAAAAAAATCAGCGGCAGACAAAGAAAAGAAATTAAAAAAAATTTTTGCTTAAACAAAATCATATTATCCATTCTCCTTTTCACATATGGAAGGCTTCAGCGTTTCCGCTTGACCCCGGTCAGTTGGCATGTCCTGAAAGATTTAGCCAATCAGACTCGAAGATGGTAGGTGCTGCGAATAATATATCATAAAGACTCAATAATTGTCATACTTATTTTGCTATACTATATTTAAGAATTATATATACTTCATCTAAAAATATCTCTAAACAATTTTCAAAAAGAGGAGAGAGAAATATGAATAATAGTGATCAATACCGCCTGGCTGTCATTACCATGAGTGATAAAGGAGCTGCAGGCTTAAGAGAGGATAAATCCGGACCTGTTATTGCTGATAGAATAGGTTCTTTCGGTAAAATCATAAGCCAGCAAATTATTTCAGATGATAGAGAAACAATTGAGAATACACTAATTGAGATAGTAGATGTGATGAAAGCTGATTTAATTATAACGACAGGTGGAACCGGATTGGCTCAAAGAGATGTCACACCGGAAGCAACAGCAGCAGTTGCGGATCGGATTGTCCCGGGGATTTCGGAAGTAATACGTGCTGAAAGCATGAAAAAAACAAATCGTGCTATGCTTTCCAGAGGAATTGCTGCCACAAGAGGCAATTGCCTTATTATTAATTTACCGGGAAGTCCTAAAGCTGTTACAGAATGCATGGATATAATTTATCCAGTTATTTCACATGCTCTGGAAATTTTGACAGGTAGGTCAGGAGAATGTGCACGAAGTTAGATTAGATATTTTTCAACGCTGATATCCTGATAATATATATGTAAAACCGCTGGTAATTCAGCGGTTTTTGTTTTAAAGTATATACTAAACACAATACCTGGAAGGAATATTAATTTAATGCATTATATCGTTTTTGATTTGGAATGGAATATTGCCGGCAGAGCAAATAAAGTTGCCCCGGAGGATGCGCAGGCAATGCCTTTTGAAATAATAGAAATCGGAGCCGTTAAGCTTGATGAGAATTTTGAAACAATAAATAAATTCAGTGTTACTGTCAAGCCAAAACTTTATCCTGTATTATCTGGTCATGTTGCTGCTGTTACCAGAAGACTTCAGCAGAGTATGAAATCAGGTGTTCCTTTTACCGATGCTGCCAGAGATTTTTTAGAGTGGTGTGGTGAAGATTATATTTATTGTTCATGGAGTGAAAGTGATGCTTCTGTGCTTAAACAGAATTTAGCATATTATGATATGCCCGATAAATTAAGTGCAAAATGTCTTGATGTGCAGTATCTCTTTGATCAGGCAGTTGAAAAAGCCGGAATACAAAGAAGCGTTGAATATGCACTTGATTTTTTGAATATCGATAAAAACAGACCTTTTCATCAGGCTGTTCAGGATGCCTGGTATACTGGCAGAATTTTAAAATCTGTTGCAGCGATTATGAGTTCTGAGCAAAAGGTATCATTAAGCCAGGTAGATGTTTGTGCCTATGCCTATGATCCTGACCTGACAAGATCTTATCAGCAAAGCCTGGAGCCTCATGACAGCTTGTCTGATATTTTAAATAGTCTGGTTGAAAAAACTTTGGTTTGTCCAGCATGTAATCTTGAACTTGAACGTGTAATTGAATGGAAGAAAAAAGGCAATAAATATACAGCTTCCTTTATTTGTTCGGAACATGGTAGTATCAGTGGCAGAACAAAAATAAAAATCAGAGCCAAGGAACGTGTAAGTGCTCATTTAACTATGCGTCTGGATAAAAACAAGCCTTTGACAGAAAACTAGTATGGATATATTTTGGTTTAGCTTCAATGCCATCTCGCCGCTAATGCTTTTGGTAGCTTTAGGTGTGTTTTTGAGAAGAATAGGCTTAATAGACGATGTATTAAATTCTAAAGCAAATAAACTGTTATTTCAGATCGCCTTTCCGGCTAGTTTGTTTTACACTATTTCAAATATAGAAATAACGGAGTATTTTAGTCCTTCGCTTTTTCTTTTTGCCGCCTGTACAATTCTGATTGTAATTTTCTTGCTAATGATGATTGTACCCGTGTTTGTTAAAGATCGTCGTCAATGCGGAGCTTTTATACAGGGAGTATATAGAGGCAATTATTTGCTTTTAGGCTATCCGCTAGCCAGAAATCTTTTTGGTGAAGAGGGTATAGGTCCTACTGCCATGCTTTTGCCGGTTGTAATTGCAATATACAATATTATGGCTGTTTTCATTCTGGAATACTATTCAGAGAAAAAACGAGATATAAACTGGGTTGCAATTTTTGTGTCTATTATAAAAAATCCTTTAATAATTGGTGCAGGTTCTGGAGTAGTTTTTGCAGCTTTACCTATAGAGCTGCCGGTTTTCATAAATCAGGCTGTTCGCGATACTGCTTCTATTGCAAACCCCTTGGCTTTGATTTTGTTGGGAAGTCAGGTGAGCTGGCACAAAATGACAGGTCGATTTAAACTTGTAATAACAGCAGCTATGTTGCGGCTTTTTATTCTACCATCTGTCATTATTGGTATTGCTGTTTTGATAGGGTTCAGAGGGGCTAATCTTGGAGCTTTATTTATTTTATTTTGTGCTCCTACTGCGGTTTCCAGTTATATTATGGCAAAAAATATGAACAGTGATAGCGATCTGGCAGCACAGATTATTGTTCTGACTACCGCTTTATCAGGAATATCACTGTTCATAATCACTTATGTATTAAGATATTTATCTTTTATCTGAATGATCGGAACTACCGGCCATATTATCTGGAGAAGATGAATTTACAGAAGTATTTGCCGTCTGATTCATATTCATTGGCATATTTGCCTTAATTTGAGCTTTTCTTTTCTTTTTTTGTCTGCGCAGTATAATCAGTACTATTATCAGAATAGGAATCCATAAAGGAGCACCTGCGACAACAATTATTATCAGCCATTGAACTATTCCGGCAAGAACATTAACAACCGACTTCAATCCAGAAACAATAAGGTAAGACATATCATCAAAACTAAGAGCTTTCCAGTCTACCTCTTTTCTAATTTGAACGGGATCATTTGTCTGGCGTATGTATAATTCTACTGTTGATTCAGTCAGAAGTGCATCCCAAAGCTTTAATTTCCCTTTTAATGACTCTATTTCCAGAGTAAGGTTATTTATCTGGCTCTGTACTGACAGGGTTTCTTCAATATTACGGCTTTCGCTTAAAAATTGATAATACTTATCAAGTGTCTGCTCCATACTTTCAAGTCTTATCTGAGCATCATAATAACTTTCAGTAATATCTTCGCTGGTGATTCGTGAATTGATCAGATCTCCGGTTTGTTTGATAAACGACAGCAGATTATCCAGTTGTTCCGGTGGTACTTTTATAGTTGCGTTGATAACAGTATAGTTCTGCTGATCAGACTGCTCTCTTTGCGTTTCATATCCACCTATGGATTGTGCATAAGCAAGTATTTTTTCATAAGTTTCAGCAACATCGACAGCTGTTAAATCAAGACTGGCATTTCTGATTATTTTGCGATTGACGCTGTCAGAATCGCTGGCGTCAGATGAGTTTGCCATGTTGTTGGCGCCACCTTCCTGGGGCGACGAAGCTTGGGTTTCATTTGTGCCATCATAATCATAATAATCGTCGTATGCTGCTTTGTCAGAAGACGGTGCAGAGGCAGAACAGGAAGCAAGTAATACGGAAATACTTCCCAAAATCAGTATAGCAGCTAAAAAGATTGCAAAAAGTCGTACTGCTTTTTTCATTTTGTTTGCGGTAAAAAATGTGATGCCTATATATTTTACCGTTTCCTCCTATCTTGTTTTGTTACATCTAAATTTTAACATGATAATTCAAAAGATGTGTAAATGTTTATTATGTTTTTCCCAATTGAATAATTATTTGACGCTAAAACTAATGATATTGTTCCCAATCTGCTAAAATACTGTATAATTATTAAGTCACTAAATAATTATTAGGTCACTACAAATTCTATTAAAGGAGCTTTTTTCATGGATTTAAATGCTGCACTTAGACATATACCGGATTTTCCTAAAGAGGGCATAGATTTTATTGATATAACGACTGTTCTTAAAGATAAGGATATGTTCCGTGAAACTATAAATCAGATGGCAGAACTTGTCAAAGATCTGGATTTTGACATTATAATCGGTTCTGAATCCAGAGGGTTTATTATGGGAGCGCCTCTGGCATATGCAACAGGCCGTGGTTTTGCACCAGTTCGTAAAAAAGGCAAGCTGCCTTACACTACGGTACAAGCAACTTATAGTCTTGAGTATGGAAGCGATACATTGGAAATGCATACGGATGCGGTTGAACCAGGGCAGAAGGTTCTGGTAGTTGATGATCTTCTGGCTACCGGTGGAACGGCTCTTGCTAACTGTCAGATGGTAGAAGCACTTGGCGGTGAAGTAATTAAGGTTTTGTTTTTTATTGAACTTGAAGCACTTGGCGGAAGAAGTAAGTTGTCAAGGTATGATGTAGAAGCACTTGTAAAAATAAAATAAATCCAGATAATTAAATAATGTCAATAAGCGAAGGGCTATTTTAGTACGAAAGTATTGAATAGTCCTTTTTGTCTGTTATTGGTTTGACAATGATTATACACGGTAATATCATTAAGATATCTGCAGTTTTATTGCATATTTAGAGCAATATACAGCTTAGCTGAATAATTGAATAAAGTATATTAAACACTCGCTTTAACTCTGATCCAAAGCCTTATACAAAGGCAGTGAAAGGTGGACTCAAGATGGTTGACGGTGGGAAGTATATCAATAAATCGGCAGAAGATTTATCTTTGATTATAAAATTATCTCAAAGCCATAATAACTGGCGTCTTGGTATTTCTCAAAATGGCTCTGTGCTCTATAGGGTTGTGCGTCGTAGGCTAAATAGATGTAGACAGCATTTAACAGAAGTTCCACGTGACATTATTTCTCTTATTCCGGCTTCCGTCTGGATATTCGATAATTATCATTTGCTTTATCACCAAATGAAAGATATCAAACCATCATTGCTAGCTCTTAGTGCTCGTAAAGGTCCCAAGGTATCAAATGAAATAGGAAATATTCGTAAAATGCTTAGAATAGAAGCTTTAACAAGAGGAATTGTGAATTTTACGGATGGTAGAGTTGAAGAAGAAAAACTGATTCTTTGTTTAAATGCTTATCAGACACAGCAAAAACTGACGTCAGAAGAATTAAATTTGCTTCCATATTGGATTAGTCTTGTACTTTTAGAGAGATTAACTGAAAAAATAGAGATAATCTTAAAGTGGATTGATTCTAAGCAAAAAGCCGACTGCCTTATGGATGACCTTGAGGAGATAACCGGTTTGGAACCAGAGGTTTTGCTAGATCATTTAGCCGCCAGGAAAAATTATTTTGATCAAAAAAATGAGCTTGTCTGGAAAGCCCATATTATTTATAGAATACGTAAACATAATAATATAAATGACCGGTTGATAAAATGGCTAACAGAATTTGCTGCTGAGGATAATGTCGAATCTGAAAATATTATCAGCAGCATTATTTCTACTGAAGAAGATGTCCAATCAAAAATGGAAAGAGAAGTTTCAGGTCTGATAATGAGCTTGAAAGCCTTAAGTACTCTGGATTGGAGTGTTTTATTTGAAAAAGTCTCCTGTCTTGAGAAAATTCTGTCTCAGGATCCAGCACTTGTTTATTCTAGAATGAATGCTGAAAGCCGCAGCCATTTCAGGCAAAAAGTGATCAGACTGGCAAAAAAGCATAAATTGCATGAATGTCAGGCTGCTCAATTATTGATAGAATTTTCTCGTTTAAAAGATGATGTAAAAGAGGCTCATATCGGCTTTGCTTTATTTGGTCATTTGGAAAAACAGTTTAGAAAATTATTATCAAGTAAAGACAAAGGCAGTTTGATTGATTCATTGAAAAAGGATAATTTTGGAACAACCGAAAAAATTTCAACTCAATATAAGGATTTGGTGAGAAGAAAAAGGGTGCGAGCAATTTTTTATTTTGGTACCATTTTTTTCTTGTTTATTGCATTTACTTTATTATATTTGCTTATATGTGCGGAATCTATCGTAAATCCGTTCCAGCTAACTTTAATAACTGTAATTGGTAGTTTTTTGATTTTAGGAATAGCAATAGAATTTGCAAATTATATTTTTCACCATATTATTAAGCCTAAGCCCATAATAAGTATGGATTATGAAAAAGAAATTCCTGAAAATGCAAAGACTTTTATTGTAATTCCGGTTATATTCAAAAATGAGAAACAAGTGAGCTCTGCTGTAAAATGTCTGGAAAAACATTATTTGGCAAATCCTCAGAAGAATCTTTGTTTTGCGATTTTGGGAGATCTTGCGGATTCTGCTTATCAGAGCTTACCATCAGATGATTTGATTATTGACAGGTTAAAGATTTCCATTGAAATGTTGAATAAACGATATTCCAGTGGAAGCACAAAGTTTTACGGTATAATGCGCAAAAGAACATGGAATAATGTTGAACAATGCTGGATGGGCTGGGAAAGAAAAAGAGGAAAAATAGAGGAATTTAATGCCTGGCTAAGAGGACAAGAAAAAGAAAATTGGCCGGAGGCTGATATCAGTCAGATAGACAAAAAAAGTTTTGAATATGTTATAACCCTTGATCTGGATACAGAATTGGTCAAAAACAGTGCTGCCCATCTGATTGGTATAATGGATCATCCTCTTAACAGGCCAGTTCTTGATAGTAAAAACAAAAAATTAAAAAATGGATATGCGATTATGCAGTCGGCTATGAAAAATCGTCTTGCTTCATTTGGAGATAGTCGCTTTAGCAGGATATTTTCTAATCCTGCCGGTATTGATCCATATTCAACCGTTTCCTCAGACATTTATCAAGATACTTTTAATGAAGGGATATACGTAGGTAAGGGGATTTATAATATTGATGCAATGAGGGTTCTTTTAGAAAATACCTTGCCTGAAAATCACATTTTAAGTCATGATTTGATAGAAAGCTGTTATGCAAAATGTGCTTTTGTAAGTAATGTTCAGCTGATAGACAGATGTCCTTCTCATTTTCTGGCTTATATGCGCAGAGAACACCGCTGGATAAGAGGGGACTGGCAATTAATTCCCTGGATATTAGGATTTAAACCAATCAATCTACTTTCACGCTGGAAAATGTTTGATAATATACGGCGCAGTTTAAATACTCCGCTCAGCGTGATTTTATTGGTTTTACATAGCTGGTTTCAGCCTGAGAGTATATGGATTACACTGCTGCTTGTGCTTTTTCCACTTTTGTGGAGGCAGATTCAGTACTGGCTTACCATTTTATTTCAGAAAATATTAAATCCGGCTGCACATTTGTCTTGGCTTTTTACAATTAAAAAGGGTTTTAGAATTTTACTGCAGGATTTATTTTGTCTAGCAGTTATGCCATACCGGGCATTAAATTCCCTTGATGCGTCGGCACGAGCAATTTTCAGACTTATTATAAGTCATAAAAATCTACTTCAGTGGCAGACTGCTGATTCAACAAGCCAGTCAAAAGACAATAATATTAGTATATACATATTGCATATGATGCCAGTCAGTACGGCTGTTTCTGTAGCAATGATATACCCGTTGTTTAACAATGGATTAAGTCCTTATTTATTAGGAGTATCCTTGCTGCCCGTACTGTGGTTTGTTTCGCCTTTCATAGCCTGGTTAGGTAGCCGACAGGGTTTCCTTGAGCCTAGACAGCAGATTGATTTTAAGGACGAAGAGCTGATTATGGATATCGCCCTCGATACATGGCACTATTTTGCTGAACAGGCTGATCAGAACAGTAATTGGCTTGCACCAGATAACTGGCAATTAAAGCCAGGACCTAAAAAATCAGATAAGACTTCACCTACAAATATCGGCATGCAGCTTCTATCAATCATGGCAGCAAATGATCTTGGATTCATAGGTGTTTCTGATACAATGCAGTATTGTGAAGATGTATTAACAACTATTCAGGAATTACCTAGATATAAAGGTCATCTTTATAATTGGTATAATATAAATACTTTAGAAGTTCTTCATCCAGATTATATTTCTACAGTAGACAGTGGAAATTTCATAGGCTGTCTATTGGCTTTAAGACAAGGACTGAAAGAAATATCGCATAGAAAAATCGTTAATGAACAAATTAGAAGGACATTAGGGCTTCTTCTAAAAAGAAGTTCTTTTGATGAATTATCTGATTTGCTAAGATCTTTTTCGGATGATTATTCTGTTTCAGATACTGATCAATGGCGTAGAATACTTAGAGAAATATTGATACAAATCAGAAAAAAAAGAAAAGCATATAATGAAGAAGATTTTCAAGGTAACATTATGACTTCTGATGAGTGGCTTACTTATCATATTCGAAGCTATCTTGAAGATTGTGAATTGTATTTGATAAAAAATTCAGATATAAGCAATATTTCTCTTAGAGAGTTAGCATCTGCTGACAATAAAGAGGCTAGAGAAACAATTGCCAGAATAGATAAAATGATAATTCAGATTGATATTTTAGTTAATGAAATGAAATTTGATTGGTTATATGACTTTCGAAGAAATTTGTTTCATATAGGTTTTCATGTTTCTTCGGGGACTTTGGATGCAGGTTATTATGATTTGCTTGCTTCAGAAGCCAGACTTGCCAGTTTTTTGGCAATAGCTAAAAATGACATTCCTTCAAAGCACTGGTTTAGACTTGGCAGACCTCTTACTATGATTAGGGGAATGCCTTCGCTTGTATCCTGGAGTGGCAGCCTGTTTGAATATCTTTTGCCTGATCTTCTTATTCATTCCAGTCCTGATTCCATAACCGGTATTAGTTCTGTTGCTGCAGTCAGACAACAAATAAGATATGCAATGAGTCAGAAAATACCTTGGGGTATTTCTGAATCGCAGTATTACAAATTTGATCATGATGAGAATTATCAGTATAGAGCTTTTGGCGTAAATAAGTTAAGATTGCAATCCTACAGACAACCGGCTCGTGTTGTCGCCCCTTATGCTACACTTCTTGCACTATCTTTTGAGCCATTACAAGCGGTTATTAATTTGCGTAAGTTGATAAGACTTGGTATGCGTGGCGTATACGGCTTGTTTGAAGCTGTTGATTTTACCTCTGTACAAAGATCATATGAAAGTGTTTTGGCCGATAATAACAAAAATGAATACACACAAAGAACAGATAAACCATCTGTAGTAGAAAGTTTTATGGCACATCATCTGGGGATGAGCTTAGTTTCGATTGATAATTTTTTTAATGGGCAAGTTATGCAAAAGCGCTTTCATAGTTCAGCATTAGTTTCTTCCGCAGAATGTCTCCTTGAAGAAACCCTTACCGGCAATCTTATTGCAAAACTAGGACATCATTATTCATTAAATGCTTTTGATGAAAATCTAAATGATGAAGAAATAACCCCAAGAGCGGCTAAATTCTCTATGAAACCGGATTATCATATATTGGCGAATTCCAGATACAAGGTATTAATCGATGCAAATGGAGAAGGCTTCAGTCAATATGATGATATTAGAATAAATCGTTGGTCTTTTGACAGAACAGGCAATCGCCAAGGTCAGTTTATTTATCTTAAGGATTTGGATAATGATAAAGTATGGAGCTGTACAGCAGAACCACTGATTACAGATCTTAATGACTATAAAGTTTTGTTTTCTATAAATAAAGCTGAATTTTCAAGGGTTTATAATGATATTATGTCAACCATGGAAATAGTCGTTGCACCGCAGGATTCTTGTGAAGTGCGAAGAGTAAATATTAATAATCATAGTTCATCAACAAAAAGATTGGAAATCACAAGCTATCTGGAACCGGTTATTACGACTGCTGCTGCTGACCAGGCACATCCTGCTTATAGTAAACTTTTCACAGAAACAGAATATGTTAATGATAGATCCCTTTTAATCTGCAAAAGGCGTAGTTCATCATCTGATTCAACAAATTATGTTTTCCATCAAATGATTACACATTTTAAAACAATATCTTCTACAGAATATGAGATAGACAGAAATAGTTTTATTGGACGGGAATACTCTTTGATTAATCCTTTGGTTATGCAAGCTGAGCATAGACTTGAAAGCAGACAAGGTTTTTCCCCAGATCCTGTTTTGTCGCTTAGAACTAATTTTGTTCTTGCTCCCGGCCAGTCTATAACTGTGTCCTTTATTACAGGATATGCGGATGCCAGATCAAAAATAATGAAAATGAGTTATTTGATGAAAGGAAATCAGAGTATTTCAGAAATTTTTTCACAGTCATTAAATCATGCTCGGCTAAAGTTGAAATATTTAGGCATAAACAGTCGTGATTATAATAAATTAATTAAACTTTTATCTTTGGTCTATGACCCACGTCAGTCTATAAGAGGTTCCAAAGAGATTTTGTCTGCAAATAAATTAGGACAGCAGGATTTATGGCGTTTTGGTATTTCCGGTGATCGGCCCATAATGCTTGTTTGTTTGTCTCAAAGCAGGGAATTATCTTTACTGGAATATGCTGTTGATGTATACGAATTGTTTATGGCTAATCTGGTAGACATAGACTTTGTAATAGTCAATGAAGAAAAAAGTGGTTACAGGCAAGAGCTTGATTCACAAATTCATGACCGGATTGCTCACTTAAAACTTGTTGTTAAACCAGGAATGAAGAACTCTCTTTTTGTCATTAACTCTAATCAAATTTCATCTGAGGAAAAAACTTTATTGTTAAGCTTTTGCTGTATAAATTTTAATGTTTTAATGGAAAGCAGCAAAAACAAATCAAAAGCTATCGCCAAGCATGATTCAGATAAAGAATTAAACTATAAAGTCAACAATCAAAATAGTACTGGAAAACAAAATATGCCGATGATTGGTGAACAAATCAGAAAAAGAAATGAAAAATATGCTGCCAAACTTTTCTGGAATGGTTTTGGTTATTTTTCTGAAGATGGGAAAATTTATCAGATTATGCTTGATCAGGGAATCAGCACACCTAGACCATGGTCTAATGTTGTTTCAAATAACTGTTTTGGATTTCATATTACTGAAAATGGAGCCGGTTATACTTGGGCTGATAATAGCCAGGCCAACAAACTTACTGTCTGGTCAAATGATCCTGTTATTAACGGACATAGCGAATGTATTTGGATTAAAGACAAGAAAAGCGGCTTTATATCTTCGCCTTTTAGAATATATCCTGAAAGCGAAGGTGAATATACTATTCAGCATGGTTTTGGTTATAGTTCTTTTGAAAATACTGCTGATAATGTAAAACAAAATCTAACGGTTACGATTGATTGCGAAAAAGCAATAAAGTTGTGGAAATTAAATATAAAGAATCTCAGTCATAATAAAAGATCATTTTCGGCAGTGTTATATGTTTCATGGGTTTTGGGTGAAAATCGGAATAAAACGCTTCCTTATATTGATGTAGAGTACGATTCAGAAAACACTATTCTTATGGCGACCAACCGCTATAAAAGAAGTGAAGAACAAAAAACAGCCTTTTTATTTTCTGGAAATCCTATTGCTAGCTGGACTTCGGATCAGAGTCATTTTCTAGGTTATCAGCGCAATTTGGTATTTCCCCATGAACTATACGATGAAAAACTATCTCAGAGAGATGGTTCTGGTAAATCTCCTTGCGGTGCAATTCAAATTGATATTGATCTTGATGCAGATGAAACAAAAGAAATACTTTTCGGACTTGGATATGCATCTGACAAAGCACAAGCGGCTGATTTAAAGGAAAATCATAAATCACTTCGTTATTATAATAAAAATTTTGAAAAAATGACTCATTTATGGCAGCAAAAGCTTGGTAAAATCCAGTTAACCAGTCAGGACAAAACTTTGGATACTCTTTTCAATGGCTGGCTTTTGTATCAGGTGATTTGTTGTAGGATTAAAAGCCGTGCGGCTTTCTATCAATGTGGCGGGGCCTATGGATTTAGAGATCAGCTGCAGGATTGTCTGGCACTATTAAATACTGATCCTGATTTTGTCAGGCAACATATTATTAAATGTGCTTCCAGGCAGTTCAGAGAAGGGGATGTTCAGCACTGGTGGCATGATGATACAGGGGTAGGAGTAAGAACAAGGATTTCTGATGATCTTCTTTGGCTGCCATACGTTTTATGCAGTTATGTAGAACATACCGGAGATCACACTATACTTGATGAGCAGGTTTCCTGGCTTGAAGGGCCGATGTTAAATCCAGATGAACATGATCGTGCCTTCATACCTTCTGCCAGTACAGATAAAGCCAGCATATATGAACATGCCATTGCCGCAATAAGTCAATCATTGTGGACAGGTTCGCATGGACTGCCTCTTATAGGTGGAGGAGACTGGAATGACGGCATGAATATGGTAGGGGTCAAAGGTAAAGGAGAGAGCGTATGGCTTGGTTGGTTTTTATTAACTGTAATGGAAAAATTTGCCTATCTTTGCCAACTAAAAAATGATGATTCTTTTGCTGAAGTTTTGCATAACAGTATGGAACAAATCTCTGAGAATATAGAAAAAAACGCATGGGATGGACAATGGTATCTAAGAGGTTGGTTTGATAATGGCGATCCTTTGGGGTCAAAGCGGAATCTTGAATGCAGGATTGACAGTCTCAGTCAGTCCTGGGCTGTAATTTCAGGAAAAGCAGATCCAGAAAGAGTAGAAACCGCCCTAGACAGCGCAGATCGATATCTGGTTAAAGATAATAGTGGTGTTATTCTACTACTAAACCCTCCCTTTGACGGACTTGGTTCTAACCCTGGTTATATAAGCAACTATATTCCCGGAGTACGAGAGAATGGTGGACAGTATACACATGCTGCTGTATGGCTGGCAATTGCTTATGCTAAAGCCGGCAAGAAAGAACAGGCATCCCATCTGATCAACATGTTGAATCCTATAAATCATACTGCAACACAGGCGGAGGCTGCTATTTTCCAGACAGAACCATATGTTTTACCTGCAGATGTATATTATGGTGATCCATATACCGGCAGAGGTGGCTGGAGCTGGTATACAGGTTCTGCTTCATGGTATTACAGAGCAATTTTAAATTATCTTATAGGGATCAATTTTGAAAAGGATATACTCAAAATTGATCCGGTTTTGCCTGATGCTATTTTGCCTCTAACATTAAATTACAAATATAAATCTTCGCAATACCAAATCAGTATGAAAAAAACATCTCTTAAACATCCAAAAGCAAAAGGTCTCTGGCTAGATCAAGTTCTGCAAACAAATAATGAAATAAAACTTGAAGATGATGGCAAATTACATAAATTAATTGTCTATATTGAGTAAAAAAATGCTTCAAATGCAAGATTATTGGATTGTGGTTGCAAAAAATGTTGACAAAGTCTATTGAATAGACTTATAATTTTCAATAAGAAAAAGGCGATGACGGAGAGAGTACATTATTATTATTTCTGACAGGGAATTGATGTCGTAGATTGAAAGCATCAATCAGAAATGAATAATGGAAGAACACTCCCGAGCTTCTGTTTTGAAATGCTCTTTCGATGATACATGCAAGGAAGCAGAGTAGATACAGACGGTGTACCCGTTATGTGCAATGAGCGGATGCGCGTATCATCAAAGGAGATGGACACACATCAATTAGGGTGGTACCGCGGGTTTTTATATTCCCGTCCCGGAATTTTTATTCCGGGGCGTTTTTTGTGTTTCAGGAAGATTTATCAAATTAATAAAAAGGGGGACAAAAAAATGGATTATCAAACAGGTTGTCTTACTACAGAAATTTGTCAAAAAGCTGATTGGGCTAAGGCATGTAATAGTGGAGAAACAGTTGTTTTTCAAGGAATGGTGCACAGCCACCGAAATATGGGGGAAATTTCTTTTATTAATTTGCGGTTAAGAGATTCTATTTTGCAATGTGTTATTGACAGTGAATGTACTATTTCCGGAGCTGATCAAATCAGAGATGAGCAGGCAGTAAAAATAAGTGGTGTGCTTAAGGATGAGAAGCGGGCACCGGGAGGTTATGAGTGCCATGTGAAAACTGTTGAGATAATAGCTTCGCCCGATAGTCCAAGACCGGTACATCTAGGTAAAAGAATAAGCAATATGTCGCTTGAGGCGGATTTGTCAATTCGCCCTATTACTTTGAGGCATCAGCACCATCGTTCTTTGTTCCGTTTGCAGGAAGGGATTTGTCGTGGTTTTAGAGACTATCTGCAACAACAAGGGTTTACTGAAATTCATTCGCCTAAAATTGTTGCAGCAGGAGCAGAAGGTGGTTCAAATATTTTCAGATTGGACTATTTCGGACGCAAAGCATTTTTAACACAAAGCCCTCAGTTTTATAAGCAAATGATGGTAGGTGTTTTTGAGCGTGTTTTTGAGGTCGGACCTGTTTTCAGAGCTGAAAAGCATAGTACTGCAAGGCATCTTAATGAATATACAAGTCTTGATTTTGAACTTGGGTTCATTGAATCATTTGAAGATATAATGGCGGTTGAAACTGCTATGCTGCAATATATGTTAAATCTGCTGAAAACTGAATATAGTTACGAGCTTGATCAACTTAAAGTAGAATTACCATCTGCTGACAAGATTCCTCAGATTAGATTTGATCAGGCAAAACAACTGGTTTCTGAAAAGTATGGACGTAGAATCAAAAATCCTTTCGATCTAGAGCCAGAGGAGGAAAGGCTGATAGGGGAAATGTTTAAACAGGATTATAACAGCGATTTTGTTTTTGTTACACATTATCCTAGTAAAAAAAGACCTTTTTATGCTATGGATGATCCTGAAGATGCAAGGTATACACTTAGTTTTGATCTTTTGTTTAATGGTCTTGAAATAACAACCGGAGGTCAGAGAATTCACAATTACGATGAACAGGTTGCTAAAATGGTCAGTAAGGATATGAATCCTGAAGATTTTACGGATTATCTGATGATCCATAAGTATGGAATGCCTCCGCATGGTGGTCTGGGAATAGGTCTGGAAAGGCTTTTGATGATGCTTACAGGGCAAAATAATATCAGGCATACAGTTCTTTTCCCCAGAGATCAAAGCAGGTTGGAACCATAAAAAGAAAAAAGGGCATTTACAGTCAAATATTAGTAAAATATAAATAATATTTGGAAAGAGAAAGTAAATAAGGTGATTATATGGAAAAGTCAGACAAAAATATTCAAATCACGACCGAAATGGTTGAGAGAGTTGCCGGTCTGGCAAGGCTTGAACTTACCGGCAAAGATTTGGGAATGGCAGAGGAATATCTTGGACAGGTCATTGATCATTTTAACCAGCTCTCTGCAATTGATACAAGTGAAGTTGAACCTGCATGTCATCCGCATGATCTGGAAAATCAATTACGTGATGATGTTTTTTCGACTTGCCTTTCGCAGGAAGAAATTACAAAACTTACGGCTGTCAGCAAGGATGGTTGCTTGATGGTTCCGCGAACAGTTGATTAATAGAATTGTCAGATATTAATTGTAAAAATAGATACAGAATTAATTAGGGAGTAGTAAATTATGGACTGGATTAAATACAGTGCCGGTAAGATCGGCTTGATGATGGCTGAAAAAAAGTTATCATCTGTCGAGTTAACAAAATATATTCTCGATAGAATTTCAGAAACAGACAGTGAATATGGTGCTTATATTACTGTCAGTAACCAGTATGCTATTGAGCAGGCAGAGAAGGCAGATAAAAATATTGCTGCAGGACAATCATCTAGTTTGCTTGCAGGAGTGCCTATGGCTGTTAAGGATAACATTTGTACTGCAGGTATAAAAACAACGTGTGCGTCCAGGATGCTGTCTGATTTTATTCCTCCATATAGTGCAACTGCTGTGAAAAGACTTGAAAAGGCTGGTTCTGTTATTCTCGGCAAAACAAATATGGATGAATTTGCTATGGGCAGCACAACCGAAACATCATTTTTCAAAGTTACACGTAATCCCTGGAACTTAAATCATGTGCCTGGTGGTTCCAGTGGCGGTTCAGCAGTAGCTGTGGCTTCCGGAGAAGCGTTTTTTGCATTGGGTTCAGATACTGGCGGATCTATCAGACAGCCTTGCAGTTATTGTGGACTTACGGGTCTTAAACCAAGTTATGGACTTGTGTCGCGTTATGGTTTGATTGCATATGCATCGTCTCTTGACCAAATTGGCCCGGTTGCTTCTGACGCTGCAGACTGCAGTTTGATTTTTTCACATATAACAGGAAATGATAAATATGACAGTACATCAATTCCAGATAATAAATTAGATATAAAGTCAAAAATGTCTGAATTGACAGAGGATATTCGTGCACTGCTAAAAGATGGTAATTCAGAAAAGTTCAGCTTGAAAAATATAAAAATAGCGATTCCTAAAATTTTTCTTACCCATCAGCTGCAACCTGAAGTAAAAAAAGTTTTTGATCAAACAATAGATTCGCTTGAAAAGGCGGGAGCAGTATGTGAATATTGCGAATTGCCCTTATTAGATGAAAGCATCCCTGCCTACTATATTATAGCAACAGCCGAGGCGAGTGCTAATTTATCAAGATATGACGGAATACAGTACGGACATCGTACAGATAGAAAAGATTTTTCTGATCTAAAGGATTTTTATAGTTACAATCGTACAGAAGGTTTTGGCTCTGAAGTTCGTCAGAGGATAATGCTTGGCACATTTGCTTTGAGCAGCGGCTATTACGATGCATATTATCTTAAAGCGCAAAAAATACGAAAACTGATACAAAAATACTATAAAGAATTGCTGGATCAATATGACTTTATTTTAGGTCCGGTTGCTCCTACAACTGCGCCGGAAATAGGTGCCAGTTTGAAAGATCCTCTTGCAATGTATCTTAGTGATGTTTTTACCGTAGGAGCGAACCTTACAGGCTTACCAGCACTATCCTTTCCTTGTGGCTATGATGATAAGGGACTGCCTATTGGATTGCAGCTTACATCTGCTCCGTTTAAGGATCCTGAACTCTTGAGAGCTGTTATATCATGGCAGCAGATTACCGATTTCCATACACAAAAACCAGAAGATAGGAGGTCAGCAAAATGACTTTTGAAACAGTTATAGGCTTAGAAGTGCATGTTGAACTAAATACAGCCAGCAAGATTTTTTGCAGTTGTCCTGTCTCTTATGGGCAAAAGCCTAATACTCATTGCTGTCCTGTTTGTATAGGTCTTCCCGGGGCTTTACCCGTTTTAAATCAGCAGGTTGTTGAATATGCAATGAGAACCTGCCTGGCAACAAATTGTAATATAAGCCAATTAACCCGCTTTGACAGGAAAAATTATTTTTATCCTGATTTGCCAAAAGCTTATCAGATATCACAGCTTTACAGACCTATAGGGCGAGACGGTTATTTAGAGATAGATTCAGATAGTGGTAAAAAGAAAGTCAGAATACATGAGCTGCATATGGAAGAGGATGCCGGCAAATTGATCCATGATCCTTGGGAAGACTGTACCTTGGTTGATTATAATCGATGTGGAGTTCCTTTGCTGGAAATAGTAAGTGAGCCTGACATGAGATCTGCTTCTGAAGCTCTTGCATATATAGAGAAACTGCGTAGTGTTCTACAATTTATAGGTGTATCGGATTGTAAAATGCAGGAAGGCTCTTTGCGGGCAGATGTCAATGTTTCTGTACGGCCTGTTGGCAGTGAAGAATTCGGAACAAGAACAGAAATGAAAAACATGAATTCTTTTAAGGCAATAGGGCGGGCGATCGAAAAAGAAAGCCTAAGACAGATCGAATTGATTATGGAAGGTGGAACAGTAACTCAAGAGACAAGGCGCTGGGATGAAAACAAGGATGCCAGTTTTGCAATGCGGTCAAAAGAAGATGCGCATGATTACAGGTATTTCCCAGATCCAGATTTGACGCCGGTAAGAATAAGTACCGAGTGGATAAAACAAGTTGAAGCTGTTCTGCCGGAGCTTGCAGAATCCAAACGTGCCCGATACAAAAAAGATTGGGAACTTAGTGATTATGAGGCTGATGTAATAACAAGCCATCCTGCTTTAGCTGCACTTTTTGAAAAGACTGCCGAAGAATCTAAAAGACCCAAAGAAACTGCTAGCTGGATTATGGGTGAACTGTTGCAGATCAGCAAAGATAAAAACTGTGAAGCCGGTGAGCTGGAACTTGCTCCAGCTGATCTGGCGCGAATAGTGGTTCTGGTCTGTGAAGGTATCGTAAACAGAATGACCGCCAGAAAAGTTCTCCTAGCGGTCATAGATGATAAAGTGAATCCCGATCAGTATGTTGAGCAAAATCAGTTATCCATGGTAAGTAATGAAAATGAACTGACCAAAACAGTAAAAAAAGTTATCGAGAATAATCCCCAGTCGGTTGCTGATTATCAGGCCGGTAAAACAAAAGCTGCAGGCTTTCTTGTTGGTCAGTGCATGAAAGCTCTGAAAGGTAAAGCCGATCCACAGATGCTTAACCAGCTTGTTAATGAACAGCTGCAGAAAAAATAAAACATTTACCAGAAAATCAGCCTGGCAGACCATCCCCGTTTAGATCAGGCATATCAAGCATGCCGCTTTCACCTGCAACACCAAATAATTCACGGCCGGTGATTCGGCGCTTGTCTCTTTCTTGTTCGACCAGATTGCTAAGATATCTTCTTAGCTTTTCTGGATGTTTGATGTTCTTCAATGTAAAAGTGCTGTGCGATTTGTCGGCTGTAAATAAAATGATGGTTCCTACACGGAATATTTTCTGCCAAAGTGTCTGGGTCATCTTTAGGTCAAGAATTCTATACAAAAGCGTTTCATTGGTAGTAGTGTTGAAAAAGCCAACTCTGCTGGTGAATCTGCTTTCGTCAACTTCGTATCTGGTAAAAGAAAGCGGCATACCCATAAATCGTTTGCGGTCTTTCCACAAGATTTTAGCTTCTTCTGTTTCCAGAAAAGTTTTTCTTTTTTTCTTGCCTTGCTCATTTTTGCCATTTGGCTGTGAAGAGTACTGATTCTGACTTTGTGGTTCTGCTTCTTTTTGCTCTGGAATATCGGAAGTGTTGGTTGCATTATTGGTCATGTTGTCCTGATTTCCAGAGATATTGTTAACAGGAGGCCTATCAGCTGTGCCGTCAGAAAAATTCTCGTTTAGATTATTTTGATTATCTGTCATATTTTGTGCGGCAGATCAGGCAAATATATAAGATCTGCCTTCCTCCTTTCAATGTTCTTAATCATTATAATACATATATAATATTTTTGTATTATGCTTTGCAGATAATAGTGTATATTAGAAAAGAAAATACCTTTTCAAAAGAAAAAGTTAAATTTATGCAGGTGATATTAATATGCCCAGATTTTTTGTTGAAAAATGCTTGTCCGATCAAGATCAGGAAATTGTACTCATAAATGAAGATGCACATCATATTATTGATGTTCTCAGATTGAAAGTTAACGATAGAATAACTATCTGTGATGGTGCAGGAACTGATGCTGAGACAATCATAAAAAAAATGTCTGAGCAGTCTGTTTATCTTGAGATTATTGCAAAAACAGTTAATAAAACTGAATCCCGTTGGCAGTTTACACTTTTTCAGGGGCTGCCCAAGGGTGATAAGATGGATTACATTATTCAAAAGTCGGTTGAATTAGGCATAAGACAAATTGTACCGGTTCAGTGCAGCAGGAGTGTTGCCAAAATAAAAAGCAATGCTGTTGAAAAAAAAGTGCAAAGATGGAACAGAATAGCTTTAGAAGCTGCAAAGCAAAGCGGCAGAGGCTTTATTCCCAAGGTTTTTTTGCCTATATCATTTGCTGAAGCGTTAGAACAACTTTTAGAATTTGATATAGCTTTTATGCCGTGGGAAAATGAAAGGTCACTTTCATTAAAAAAATACCTATCAGAGTTGGATAATTCTTTACAATATAAATTTACCGGTGGATTTATTATAGGCCCTGAAGGAGGATTTTCTAATCAAGAAGCTGAACTGGCATTTTCCCGGGGAATTACTCCTGTCACTTTAGGTCCCAGAATTCTTAGAACAGAGACTGCAGCCGTGGCAGTATTATCAATGCTGGGCTATCAGTATGATCAGATTTGATGTATAATAATTCGACTGTTTAATTTGTAAAATGGTACAATAAACTGGAACAATGAAGGGAGGCAGGCGCACTCATATTAAGCATAAGCGCCGAATAATAATGACAAAACTAGGTGCACCAAAAGGCACAAGAGATATTTTGCCTCAGGAGATTTCTGCATGGCAGCATGCGGAGCGTGTTTTTGCAGATATATGCAGCCGTTATGGTTATCAGGAAATAAGAATCCCTACTTTTGAGCAGACCGAACTTTTTCAAAGAGGGGTAGGAGATACTACGGATGTTGTACAAAAAGAGATGTATACCTTTACCGACAAGGCAGGCAGAAGCATGTCTCTTAGACCAGAAGGTACCGCCGGTGTGGTTAGGAGCTATCTTGAAAACGGTATGTCATCATGGCCTTCTCCAGTTAGATTGTTTTATAATATAACTGCATTTCGTTATGAAAAAATGCAAAAAGGAAGATTCAGAGAATTTCATCAATTTGGTTGTGAGGTTTTCGGAGCAAAAGGACCCGTTGTTGATGCGGAAATAGTGAGTTTGCTTGACTTGTTTTTTCGCGAAATGGGTTTATCGGAAACAAGTCTTCATATAAATAGTATTGGTTGTCCTGTTTGCCGAACTGAATATAATATAAAGCTGAAAAAATATCTTGAACCGAAACTATCTGCTCTATGCACTACCTGCCAGAACAGATACGAAAAGAATCCTTTACGAATAATTGACTGTAAAGAGCCGGGCTGTCAGCCTCTGGTAAAGAATGCCCCGGCTCTGCTTGATAATTTGTGCACAGAGTGTCAGGATCATTTTGATAGCTTTTGTGCACATTTGGATGAACTGGAATTAAAATATACGGTAGATAAAAATATTGTTAGAGGTCTTGATTATTATACGCGTACGGTTTTTGAATTTGTGTCTGAACATGTGGGCACACAAGGTACGATCTGTGGTGGCGGCAGATATGATGGTCTTGTTGAGGAAGTTGGAGGACAGCCGACTCCGGGTATTGGTTTTGCTCTTGGTGTAGAAAGACTGATGCTGGAATTGCAGCAGCAAAATGCAATAATGATTGAGGCCTTAAAACCAGTTATATATATAGCTGCATTGGGTTCTGCTGCTTCATATGTGCGTAAGATTTCTCTCAAATGGAGGAATAAAGGTCTTAGAGTAGACAGTGATCTGATGGGTCGCAGTTTGAAGGCTCAGATGAAATATGCCGGTAAACAGGGAATACGCTTTACAGCTGTAATTGGTGATGATGAAATAGAAAATGGACGTCTGCGTATTAAAGATATGAATAAACATTCAGAAACGGAAATGTCTTTTGAAGAGGCTATATCTTTTTTATTAGAAAAGCAAAAAGAAGGATGAGGGATATTATATGGCAGAATCAATGCAGGGACTAAAGAGAACATGCAGGTGTGCTGAGATAAATGACAGCATGCTTGGTCAGAATATTACTTTGATGGGTTGGTGTCATAAGCAGAGAGATCTGGGTGGATTGGTTTTTATTACACTTCGTGACAGAAGCGGAGAAATACAGCTTTTAATTGATGAGAGCTGTTCTCAGGAGATTCAGGATAAGGCTGCGGCCATTCGTAGTGAATATGTTGTTGCTGCTGCTGGAACTCTTAGGCTTCGTGAAGCGGCAAATTCGGAGATGAAAACCGGACATGTAGAGTTGCTTGTTTCGGAGCTTAGAATTTTGAGTGAATCTATGACTCCTCCTTTTTATATTGAAGAAGATATAGATACAAAAGAGGCTCTTAGATTAAAGTATAGATATCTTGATCTTCGTCGTCCCGATATGCAAAGCAAAATGATATTGCGCCATAAAATAACCAAGCTGGCAAGAGATTATTTCGATCAGACAGGTTTTCTTGAAATTGAAACTCCTATGCTGATTAAGAGCACGCCGGAAGGTGCACGTGACTATCTTGTGCCTAGTAGAGTTTTCCCCGGTCGTTTTTTTGCTTTGCCACAATCGCCGCAGTTGTATAAACAATTACTTATGTTGTCTGGGTATGACAGATATATGCAGATTGCCCGCTGTTTCAGGGATGAAGACTTAAGAGCCGACCGTCAGCCTGAATTTACACAGATAGACCTGGAAATGGCATTTGCAGACATGGAAGATGTAATTTCTGTAAATGAAGGTTTTATGCAAAAGTTGTTCAAAGACATTATGAATATAGACATCAGTCTTCCCTTGCCAAGAATGAGCTATGATGAAGCGATGAACAGATATGGGTCTGATAAACCTGACCTGAGAATAGGTATGGAATTAGTAGATGTTTCTGATCTTGTAGCAGAAAATCCATTCAAAGTTTTTTCAGGAGCGATTGCGGACGGCGGTAGCGTTAGGTTGATTGCTGTTCCTGGTGGTTCTGCTTTGAGCCGCAAGGAAATTGATTCTTTGGGTGAATTTGTAAAAACTTATAGAGCCAAGAGCTTGGCTTGGATTACTGTCGAAGAAAAACCAAGAGGATCAATTGTAAAATTTGTTGATCCTGATTTGATGCAGAAAATGGCACAAAGAGCAGGTGCTCTGGCTGGTGATCTTCTTTTGATAGTTGCTGATAAGAACAAAGTTGTATATGATTCATTAGGCCAGTTGCGTTGCGAGATAGCTAAAAGAATGAACATGTATAACCCTGATGATTACAAGCTTCTATGGGTTACTGATTTTCCTTTGCTTGAAAAAGACGAGGAAGCAGACAGGTATGTTGCTATGCACCATCCTTTTACCAGTCCTAGAGATGAAGATATGGATTTGATTGACAGTGATCCTTCAAAAGTACGTGCAAAAGCTTATGACATTATATTGAACGGAACAGAATTAGGTGGCGGCAGTATTCGTATTCATGACCAGGAATTGCAGCAAAAGATGTTTGCTTTATTAGGATTTAGTCAGGAGCAGGCATGGAGCAGATTTGGCTATTTGCTGGAAGCTTTCAAGTTTGGCGTTCCTCCGCATGGCGGTCTTGCTTTTGGTCTGGATAGGCTTGTAATGCTATTGACAGGAAGTGATAGCATAAGAGATGTTATTGCATTCCCTAAAGTTCAGAATTCTTCTTGCCTGATGACAGAGGCGCCTGGTGATATTGATCAGCAGCAGCTGGAAGAACTTGGTCTTATTTTGTCTCCGGCAAAGACTGAAACGGAAGGAAAAGATGATAATGCGCAAGGGACATGCTGAAGATCTGATTCTGGATTCTATCAGTGAAGAAAAAAGAGAAGTAGATCCATTGATGGAATTTCTCGATTGGCTAAAGTATATTTTGATTGCCGTACTGGTAGGCCTTTTTCTGGTTGTTTTTGTTGTTCAGAGAAATGCCGTAGTAGGCGATTCCATGCTGCCTAATTTGCATGATCAGGATCAGCTTTTGGTAGAGAAAGTCGGAAAATTTTTTGGTGGCATAGATTATGGAGATATTGTAACAGTAAACACGCAAAATCTTTCCGGTCACGATGCCGGTCCGAATATAATTAAGCGAATAGTAGGTATGCCAGGGGATACGATTGAATTCAGAGATGGTAATGTATACAGAAATGGGCAGATTTTAGAAGAAAACTATCTGCCTCAAGGAACAATAACCACTGTTAGGAGTGAAGAATACGAATATGTAGAACTTGGTGATGACGAGTATTTTGTGCTTGGAGATAATCGCAGTATAAGTAAAGATAGTAGAAGCATAGGACCGATTCCGTCTAAAAACATTATCGGTGAGGTTCTCGTCAGATTCTATCCGTTCGAATATTTTGGAAGACCATAGATATAATCAAATTTTCAACACTTGTATTCAGTACGGTAATAATATGCTAAAATGTCTTTTGCACTATAATAAATTAGAAAAATAAGGAGACATGATATTTACATGCCATCAGAAAGACAGCAGTATATCAGAAATTTTTGTATTATAGCTCATATAGATCATGGTAAATCTACTTTAGCTGATCGTATGATAGAACATACAGGTGTTCTGACTGCACGTGAAATGCAAAGTCAGGTTCTTGATAATATGGATCTCGAAAGAGAAAGAGGTATTACGATAAAAGCTCAGGCTGTCCGTATGGCTTATGCTGCGGATGATAAACGGGTTTACACTTTGAATTTAATTGACACGCCTGGACATGTTGATTTTCACTATGAGGTATCCCGAACTCTTGCTGCATGTGATGGTGCTGTCCTGGTTGTTGATGCTGCACAGGGAATAGAAGCACAGACTCTGGCAAATGTATATATGGCTTTGGATTCTGATCTTGAGATATTACCTGTAATCAATAAAATAGATCTTCCTTCTGCACAACCTGATGTTGTTAGAACTGAAATTGAAGATGTTATTGGACTTGATGCCAGTTATGCGCCGATGATATCTGCAAAGAGCAATCTCAATATTAAAGAGGTTCTTGAAAGAATTGTTGAATATCTTCCTTGCCCGCAAGGGGACGAAGATGCACCGTTAAGAGCTTTAATATTTGATTCCAAATATGATACATATAAAGGTGTCATTGTTCATGTCAATGTAAAAGAAGGCTCTATAAAAACAGGTGAACGCATTAAAATGATGCACACCGGAAAAGAGTTCATAGTTAATGAGCTGGGATATTTTCGTCCTGGAGAAATGCAGCCGGCTGAAGAATTACTGGCAGGAGATGTTGGTTATATAGTAGCAAGCATAAAAAATGTTAGAGATACTGCGGTTGGAGACACTGTTACCAAGGCAGACAGACCTGCAGAAAAGGCGTTGCCAGGTTACAAACCTGTTCGCCAGATGGTTTTTTGTGGATTATACCCTACCGATGGTGCTAGATATCCTGATTTAAGAGACGCTTTAGAAAAATTGCAGCTTAATGATGCTGCTTTGTCTTTTGAACCTGAAACTTCAGCTGCCCTTGGATTTGGTTTTAGATGCGGTTTTCTGGGATTGCTCCATTATGAGATAGTCCAGGAAAGATTAGAAAGAGAATTTCAACTGGAATTGATCTCTACCGCACCGTCAGTTGTTTATCGTCTTACCAAAACGGACAAGGAATCTATTTGGTTGGATAATCCGACTAATATGCCTGATCCAAGTGATATAGAAAGTATGGAAGAGCCAATTGTTAAAGCGACAATTATGACTCCAAAAGATTATGTAGGAAGTATTATGGAACTGTGTCAGGAAAGACGCGGATTGTATATAAATATGGAGTACATGGACGAAAATAGAGTAATGCTTCATTATGAAATGCCTTTGAATGAAATTATTTATGATTTCTTTGACGCCTTGAAGTCAAGAACAAGAGGATATGCTTCTTTGGATTATGAATTCAAGAATTATGCCAAATCAGATCTGGTTAAACTTGATATTATGCTAAACAATGAAATTGTTGATGCTCTTTCATTTATCGTACACAGAGAAAAAGCATATACACGAGCCAGAAGAATGGCAGAGAAATTAAAAGATAATATCCCTCGTCATCAGTTTGAAATACCTGTACAGGCATGTATAGGCGGTAAGGTTATTGCCAGAGAGACTGTGCGTGCTTTCCGCAAGGATGTTCTTGCGAAATGTTATGGTGGAGATATTACCCGTAAGAAAAAACTACTTGAAAAACAAAAAGAAGGTAAGCGCAGGATGCGTCAGGTCGGAAATGTTGAAGTGCCGCAGGAAGCATTTATGAGCGTGCTAAAACTTGACGAATAAATTATACAGATTGACGAATCTATATTTGATCCGTATAATAATAGAAACATTTGTTACAGTTTTAGCATGAATCAGTTCATTTATCAGCTTTGACTGTGTCGCAAATGCGGACGTGGTGGAATTGGCAGACACGCTGGATTTAGGTTCCAGTGCGAGAGCATGCAGGTTCAAGTCCTGTCGTCCGCACCAATATGACACAGTCATATCTGATTATTTACTGGGAAGAAGGGCATTATGAAAAGAATTTGTGAAACCTTGGCTGCCACTCCTTTGTTTACCGGCTTAACCCACGAAGTGTTTCATGAATATTGCGCTAAAACGAGTATTCGTGTCGTGTGGAAAGGCGAAGTTCTTGTAAACGAAGGTGATCTTTGCACGGGAATCGGGCTGATTGTTGACGGTCAGCTGGCGATGCAAAAATATACCAGCGGTGGAGATTTTGCTACTTTAGCACTTCTTGGTTCCGGAGAGGTTTTTGGAGAATATCTAATTTTTGGAACAAAGAAAACTTACTCCACAACTATTGAGGCTGTTACTAATTCTAAAATTATTTTTATATCAAAAGATATGTTAATGCAGTTATTGGGAACCAGTCCGACTATAATGTCGAATTTTTTGCGTATTTTATCTGATAGAGTTCAGTTGCAAAACCGCAGAATATCGCTACTTTCCCAAAAGAGCCTTAGACAGAAAATTGCTAATTATTTGCTAGAATTGCTTAGAGATCAGTTGGAAAAAGAAGGTGAAACGCCTAAAACCGCCAGGCAGTTGGTTTCAACCCAGGCAGTAGAGTTGCCTGTATCGAAGGAAGTAGTTTCCAGACTTCTGGCAATGCCAAGACCATCATTTTCCCGCGAACTTATTTCAATGGAAAGAGACGGTCTGATTAGAGTTAGTGGAAGAGTTATCTGGATGCTGGATTTAGATGGTCTGGAGAGAGGCGTTATAGAAGGTTTTGTCAGCCCTGAATAATCGATGTAAATCACAGCTTGCTTTCGATAAAATATTTAATTATATTGTGTAGATAGTCTATATAAGCTCAGCTTGAAAAGTTGGGCTTTTTTGATGTGTTTTTTTGCTATTGTTATACTTTTGTTTGTTTATGACCTATTTAAGATCTTCGTGATAAGGGTTATAATAGTTTTATATAGACCACAATAAATATAGTTGCTGATAAATTTGATAATATACAGCAATTTTATATATGGAGGACAGCTATTTTGGTAAATGGAGACTTACTGTCAGATATCGGACAATTTTTTTCTAGTTTATTGCAGGATTTTGCCAGTGGTTTGATTTTTTTTGGCGGTCCGCTTGATATTCTTTTAGCAGTACTGGATATTTTGGCAACTGCTCTTGTTATTTATTATGTGCTGAAAATACTACGTGATTCGCGGGCTTGGCAATTATTAAAAGGGTTAGCTCTGATTATATCTTTCGCACTTATTTGCAGCCTGATAGGACTTGATACCGTAGGTTTTCTATTAAATAATACGATTTCTGTTCTGGCAATTGCTTTTGTAGTAATTTTCCAGCCTGAATTGAGGCGTGCCTTAGAAACAGTTGGCAGAAATAGTTTTAACATGATTTCCTCAGCAATAACTCAAGAAGAGACGATAATGAGTGCAGGATCTGTACATAATCTGATCGAAGCCATTGTAAGAGCATGTGAAAAAATGTCATCTACCTTAACCGGGGCTCTGATTATTATTGAACGTTCTACAAAATTGGGTGACTTTACAGAACAGGAGAATGTAGTTCAGCTTGATGCTGCTGTCTCTTCTACTTTTTTGCAACAGATTTTTTATAAAGGTTCGCCATTGCATGACGGTGCAATTCTGATCAGACAAGGCCGTGTGAGTGCTGCCAGAGTGCATGTGCCGCTTTCTGATAATTATCATTTAAGACGAGATTATGGGACAAGACACAGGGCGGCAATTGGTGCAAGTGAAATAGGAGATACGATAGCTGTTGTTGTTTCTGAGGAAAGAGGTACGATTAGTTTAAGCCTTGAAGGAAGGTTGTATACTTTAGATAACGGAGATGCTCTCAGGACTCTTCTTCATAAACTCATGAGTCCTTCTGGCTCTAATACAGGTTTTTCAGGCTGGTTTCGTGGTGGCAAACAGGCAAGACAAAAACGTAAAGATGAAAAAGCAAAACAGTTGAAAAATGCTTCAGCAAGTACAGCATCAAATATAAATAATTCTGTATTAAAAGATTCATACAAAAAAGATCAAGTTAATAAGACTGAAAATGTGCAAAATAGTACTTTGAACGGTGAACAACAGATACCGGTCTCAAAATCGGTGCCTACAGGTTTTGAGCAGCAGTCATTCTGGAAAAGAATCTTTAAAAGATCATCAAATCCCGCAGCTCCAAAAGTTACACGTAAACAAAGAATTTTCCTGTCATTGGCTTCTGTGGCAATTGCTATTGTTATATGGCTATATGTTCAGGTTACAGTTAATCCTGTAGATAACCGAACTTTTTCTGTTTCTCTTAGTTACAAAGGTGTTGAAACTGCCCAGAATAATGGCTTTGATATACAAATACCGGTTGAAACAATACAGGTAACTGTTATGGGCAGACGAAACACTGTTAATGCACTACGTGCATCGGATATTACAGCATATATTGATTTCTCTGATATAGATGAGACAGGTCTTATTTCCATACCGGTAGAGATTGAAACCGGCACAATTCTATATACAAGACCTACCCTTATTACTCCGTCCAATGTTACTGTTAGTGTAAGATCTGCAGATTAGTTGTAGACCGGTAGTTGTAAATATGATGAGTAATAGTTTTGTAACAAAACAGTACTCTTTGTTCTCTATTTATAATTTCTAAAAAATAAAATCAGATTTTTTTATGCTCTTTTCACGGGCTTGCGGGACTTGTTAAAAGTGCAATTTGTCAGTTTGTTGTCTGGCGTAACACATGTGTAATTTGGTTGCAATGTTTGAGTAATGATTATAGTTTTACTTTTGAAATATAGTCTTGCTTTTCTGTATGATATAATCTGTAAATGAAGTTGCGAAAAATATAAAAAATGAATATTTATTTATACAAATAAGGAGAAAAAAATGAGTAGACTTTTTGGAACTGATGGTGTCAGAGGTATAGCAAATAAAGAGCTCACTCCCGATTTGGCATTTAAGCTGGGCTGGGCAGGAGCGCAGGTACTGGCAGGAGAATGTACACATAAACCTGTAATAATAGTGGGTTGTGACACCAGAATTTCTTGTGGCATGCTTGAGTCTGCAATGGTAGCAGGTATTTGTTCTGCAGGAGCTGATGCTTTTATATGTGGCGTAATTCCTACTCCGGGAATAGCATATTTGGTTAGAAAATATAAATGTGATGCAGGAGTTGTTATATCTGCTTCACATAATTCATTTGAATTCAATGGCATAAAGTTTTTTAGCAGTAAGGGCTATAAGCTGCCTGATAATGTTGAAGATAAGATTGAGGAATTAGTAGCCTCCTATGATGATTTTAATTGTGAAAGACCTGTAGGTGATCAGGTGGGCAGAAGAATTGAAAAAAAGAATGCTTCAAGAGACTATACAGAACACTTAAAACGCCGCATGGGAGTAGATCTGAGTGGAATGAAAATAGGACTTGATTGTGCCAATGGAGCTTGTGCCCACATAGCACCAGGTCTTTTTAGCGATTTGGGTGCCGATGTAGTTTCGCTTGGGATAGAGCCAGACGGTATAAATATTAATGATCAGTGCGGTTCGACGCATTTGGAGCGACTTCGTCAGCTGATAAGACGTGAGAGCTGTGATATAGGAATAGCTTTTGATGGTGATGCAGATCGTATGTTGGTTGTTGATGAAAATGGAGCCGTAGTTGATGGTGATGTGATAATGGCGATAGTAGCTACGGATATGAAAGACAAAGGGCAGCTGGTGGATGATACCATGGTTGTTACCGTAATGAGCAATCTTGGTCTTGACATCATGGCAGCTGAAAAAGGAATAAACTTGGTAAAAGCTAAAGTTGGTGACAGATATGTTTTGGAAGAGATGCTAAAACAAGGTTATTCAATCGGTGGTGAGCAATCAGGGCATATTATTCTGCTTGAGCATTCAACAACAGGCGACGGTATGCTAAGTGCATTAAGATTATTACGTGCACTTGTGAATAGCTCTAAAAGTGTCAGCGAGGCTAAGAAAGTCATGCAGGTATTGCCTCAGGTTTTGAAAAGTGCTCGAGTTCCTAATGATCGTAAGACGCCGGCAATGGAAGATAAAGATATTATTGCCGCATGTGAAAAGGTTCAGAATCAATTGGGTAAATCAGGCAGAATACTAGTAAGACCTTCAGGAACTGAACCAATAATAAGAGTCATGATCGAAGGTAAAGATATTGATGAAATAACAAGAATGACTGATCAGATTACAGAATTAATTGTAAGCAAATATGGCATTTGATTATTGCAGTTGTAAAATCAGTTTCATCAATTATACGAGGAATATTTTATGTGTGGCATAGTAGGTTATATAGGTAAAGATAAAACTCTGGAAATTCTCATGGATGGGCTGGGCAGACTGGAATACAGAGGTTATGATTCTGCCGGCGTAGCTTTTCTTGAGGATCAGACGGTAAAAGTAATAAAAAGAAAAGGCCGATTGACGAATCTTAACTCTGCTCTTGAAGATCAGGGATATAAGCAGTCAGATCATATTCATGCTGGAATCGGGCATACTCGTTGGGCTACACATGGTGCTCCTTCTGATGAGAATTCGCACCCACACTTATCGGCAAATGGTAAAATTGCTGTGGTTCATAATGGAATAATTGAAAATTATCTGGAGTTAAAGCATTATTTAACAGAATTAGGATATGTTTTTCACTCAGAAACTGACACTGAAGTAGTTGCCCATCTTGTAGAACATCATTATAAAAGTTGTAATAATGGTGATTTGCTAAAAGCTGTCCGTATGACAATATCTGATCTGGAAGGATCTTATGCTTTAGGTGTGCTTTGCGATGATTGTCCAGAAAGATTTGTTGCAGCAAGAAAAGATAGTCCTTTAATAATTGGTTTAGCAGAGGATGGTAACTATATTGCTTCCGATATTCCGGCTATACTAGGTAGAACCAGAAACATTCTAATAATGGAAGATCAGGAAATTGCTTGTCTTTCACCTGTTGGTGTAAAACTTTATGACAATTTCGGGCAGGCTGTATCAAGAGAGCCTATTTATGTAACCTGGGATAGTGAAGCTGCGGAAAAAGGCGGCTACGAGCATTTTATGATGAAAGAGATAAATGAAGAGCCACGTGCATTGCGAGACACAATTTTACCTCGTATAAGAGATGGCTTAATTCATTTTGAACATGTAGATCTAAGTGAGCAAATTCTGCTAAATACAGATCAAATTCGTATTGTAGCTTGCGGTACGGCTAGTCATGCAGGGGTAGTCGGCAAATATGTGATAGAAAAAATTTGCCGTATACCGGTAGAAGTAGATGTTGCTTCTGAATTCCGCTACCGTGATCCGATAATTTCGGAAAGAACACTGGTAATTATTATCAGTCAATCAGGCGAAACTCTTGACACTTTGGCAGCAATGCGCGAGGCGAAGAAAAGAGGCGCCAGAATTTTGGCAATTGTAAATGTTGTTGGCAGTTCTATAGCAAGAGAAGCTGATTCTGTAATATATACGGCTGCAGGTCCAGAAATTGCTGTAGCTTCAACTAAAGCTTACAATACCCAATTGGCAGCACTTTATCTTTTAGCTTTTCAAATGGCACATACACTAAAAAGAATAGATCAAGACATATATTCACAATATCTGGAGAAAATGACTGAGCTTCCAGAGATTATGGAAAAAACATTATCCCGGCAAGAAACAGTACAAAGATTTGCCGCTGAACATTTTAATGTTCATAGTGTCTTTTTTATCGGTAGAAGTCTTGATTATGCATTATCAATGGAAGCATCTTTGAAGCTGAAAGAAATATCATATATTCATTCTGAGGCTTATGCCGGTGGTGAATTAAAACATGGAACCATAGCTCTGATAGAAGAAGGCACGCTTGTAGTATGTCCTTTGACACAAGATCAGCTCATGGACAAAATGATTAGTAATATTCGCGAAGTAAAAGCTAGAGGTGCGATTGTGCTAGGAATAGCCACAGACTCCTGTTCAAAAGCATCAGAGGTATGCGATACTGTAATTCGAATACCAGATGTTGATCCTTTGCTGGCTCCTGTTATTGCTATAACTCCTTCACAGCTTTTCGCATATTATGTTACTGTTAACAAAGGTCTTGATGTAGATAAACCTAGAAATTTAGCCAAGAGTGTTACTGTTGAATAAATGCTATACCACTGAATTTATCTTAACTGCGAAAAATTTTCGTCATAGTCTATGTATAATAAAAAATAAGCTGCCCGCTTGTTTATTATCTAGGCAGCTTATTTTTATGCTTAATTAAAATAACAGAAATTAATGCACAAACATTTTTTCTACTATCTTCTCAATTTCGGCATCTATTTCTGCTTCGTGAGGACAATTTACCGATGCATCCTTTTCGGGATCGAAATTTTGCAGATTGCTGCACATTCTAGTCAGATAATCTGTCAAATCATCCTTTTCGCTTTCGCTAAAACCTGAAAACATTTTCTTGTTTATGCAATCATAAATTTTTTCGCATTTTAATGCTGCTTTTAAACCTTTTTTGGTAAGCGCCACTTTGTTATATCTGTTATCTCTTTCGTTAATTTCTTTTGTTATAAGGCCACTTTTTTCCAGTCTTTTTACAGATACCGCAACAGAAGGCGTTGTCACATCAAGCGCAGCGGCAAGTTCTGTCTGAGAGCAGGATCCTAATTCGCGTATAGTAAGAAGTATGCCAGGCTGTCCGACAAATAAGCCTCTTGATAAACAAACACGATACAGTTTGCTTCTATGTAATTGAGTTAGTTTTTTGAAATTGCCCTCTGCTGTCTGTGGCACAATAACTGCCTTAATATCTTTTGTCATTTTATTGCCCTTCCTTTTTATGCCTTGGCATGGAAATATCTCACTTTGTTTGATTGGAATCCTAGCTACTCTGTTTAATACAAAATAATCAACCGATATATAATTATCAGATAGTGATAATTATAAAAAATACCTACAAGTTGATACTATTCAATTATTAATAATATGTCAAGAATAAACATCAAAAAAAAACAATATTGTAAAAATTATTAATATAATCCATAAGTTTTAGGCAATTTGCTGAATCCAAACAATTCTTGTTCTAGAAAATGTAAAATATGTTCTATGTTTACGGAAACGGATTGCGATATAATAATTATGTAATATGTAATT
>NZ_CDHP01000060.1:0-33592 GCF_900002895.1 Ercella succinigenes
TCTAGTTGTCAGGGTACGCTCGCGATAGCCATTCCGATAGCTGACACGTCCATCACTTCGCTCATACGGCTCGGCATTCAATTGTTCGCTGGCCTGTCCTCGCAGCACCGCATCAAATACTTTTTCCAGTAATTTCGCCACCCCGTTCTCCCGATTTCCAAGCATAAGGTCTTTAAGAATTTCGTCTTCCAGTGTAAGATGTACTTGAGCCATGATCTCATTCCTTTCAGTTGTTAGTTTCGCAAAACCTATTATACCGAAAGCGAGCTCGTGGCTCTTTTTTATTTCTCAATTTACACCAAGTATACGGACTTTATCGCCAGGGAATGTATATATCAAATAAATGCATCCAAAAACACTGGTTGGAACATATACTTGACTGTCCGGTACCAATGCAGAGCAAAAACGAAGCAATAAGCAAACTTACGGAATTTACTCCTACGGATATTCAAATACTGGAATGTCTAACAGCCGGCATGAGCAATCGGGAAATAGCAGAATCCATAAGCTATTCTGAGAGCACGGTAAAAAATAGAATCTCTAAATTGCTAAACGACCTTGAACTAAAAGACAGAACCCAGCTTGCTCTTTTCGCACTACGCCATCACTTGACATGAAGCGGAACTTTTAAAAAAACTGCAAAGCCACTGGTATCACATTGAAATCTTATGCTGCCTCCCATTTCTCCAACTCGCTTCTCCATCCCTGATAAGCCAAATCCCTTACTATAATCATCTGCACCTTTTCCGTTATCAACAATTATCAGATCATAGTGCTCATTAGCTATTTTCCAGAAATAGTTAATTTGTTTTGCATTTCCATGTTTAATGGCATTTGTCATGGTTTCTCTGCATATCTGCAAAAGATTATGATTATGAGAAGCAGGTATCAATCGCATGTCGCCATTTATATCAAACTGCAAATCAATTCCTGCCTTTATGCCATCATTTTGCAAATCTGTCAGCATTTGTTTTAATTCAGTTGTCTTTTGATTCTCATTTAATTCCAATTCCCCTTCAAGCGAAGAAGTTTTGGTAACAGACTGATAGTTGTTGTGAACATTTTTCCCCATGTTTGCATCTATTTTTTTATTTTCTATAGAAGATTTTTTCCCCTCTCCACTATTTGCTATGCCGTTATCAGAATTGCTGTTTTTATCAGGCGGCAAAGATCGTTGAAGCTGAAATCTCAAACGTTCAACAAGCTGATCAAGCTCATGCCAACGCTCCTGATCAGACTCGGCAAGCTCGATCTGATCAATAGAAGATAATGTCAATATTACTACATGTCCAAGCTGATCATGCAATTCTCTAGCCAGCTGATTTCGTATAGTCATTCTTTTCAAATCAGCAGCCATTTCCGTACGTTTGCTAAGTGAAATATTAGCATTATCCAACTGTTGATTCTGCTCAGAAAGAAGTTCTCTCAATTGTTTTTCACGCTCAAGCTCAGTCAAACGGTATAGACGTCCCTTCAACTTCATTCTATGGGAAAAAACAGGCTGAACCATAATCTCAAAATACTTTATACCTGTTTTTGTTATCAAATACATTTCATGAGAAATATTCTCTTTAGACTGAAGAAGCGCTCTGAAACGGTCAAGCTCCTCCCCCTTATCATCAACAGGTTCTAAAGACAATGGAAAACTGATCAAATCAGTAAAGTTTTTCCCTATAACATCCTTTTTGTCAGCATTACAGATTTTTAAGAATGAAGTATTGCAATCAATTACCATAGCATCATCTCTGGCAATTACCAAAGCACTATCCATTTCATTCATAATATCACGTCTTGCAACAGGCATAATATCAAGAAAGCGAAATTTAACAGCAGCTAAGGCAAAAAAACTAGACGATACAACAGCTAAAGCAGGAATTAAATTGAAATGCAAAAAACCAGGTATGATAAGATAAAAAACACCTGCGCTCACAGGCAATAAAATTCCCAGTAAAAAAAGAAGCAAAATAGCAACGTTCTGGGAATGCTTTTTTATACCAAGCAAAAAGAAAAGCAATCCTATCATGATATGAACGACGATTACACCATTTACAATATAAAACAAAAAGCCTCTTTCCCAATCAAAAAAATCTATTATAGGCACAAATCTTGAATGCCACTGATTGGTTAAAACAACCCACCAACACATAGCCGGACTAATTGCCAAAATAATTAATTCGAAGGAACTAAGATGTTCTGTTTTATGATAAACTTTTCCAAGCCAGGCAATTGAAAAACCCAAACCACAAATTCCTAAATATCGTAATGACAAAACAGCATGTTGCCAGATCAGGTGACTATCGGTATATTCAAGTAAAATAGCACATAACCAGATAGCCAAAAAACCAATAGAAAACCAGTAGGGAAACATCAAAGCACTTTTCCTTGCCCCTATAACTATTGAAGAATGCAAAACAAGCAAATATATCAGAAAAATTATATAAATAAGAACTAATAAACTGTCCGATAAAATCATCATCTGCTGCTCCAATTCACTGAGATAATCTTTTTACTAAAGCCCTGATGTCAGTCAAAGATCTGCGGCATTCTGCTCTCAGATATTCTATTGCAAGCTTACTTGAATTACTGATACCACTTTCATTTTGCAATTTAAAATTTTCAATTTGATCAAAACTCTGCAATAATCGATTTCTAACAGAAATATCAATATAATTGGAAACTTCCTGCCGGGTTGACATTTCAGTATATTTATAAACCAAAGATTCATAGTCAGATAAACTGGAATTTACCTTCTGTAATTCCTCATTCTGCCGATTCAGGATGATCATATATTGCTTAACTGCAGTTCTATCACTTAGCAGCAAAAAAGATCCCAATACTCTGCCATTTTGTTTTTGAACAGGCTTAACAGTCCAAAAATACCAAAATTCCTTGCCATCAACTATCATTTTTATTTCGCCAGAACAATCCTCTTTTTTAGGCAAAAGCAATGATTTTCTAAGCATAATCCAGTTTTCCTGTTGATCAGCAGAAATAACACTTTCAAGTTTGACTATAAGATCAGATCTGTCATGACAATCACCATACAATTCTGACGGAGCATTATGATCAGTCAACCAATTGTTGCGATCGATAAAAAAGTACAAATCAGGACTACTGGCAAAAATACGTTCAATCGAAAGTGACGAAATGTTTATATAACAGTTTTTTATTGCCAAGGACACCAAAGGAACAGAAAAAACAAAAATTATTGCAGGCATCCACAGATATAAAAGGAAAAACAGGTCTAAAGAATTAGACATATACTGTTCCTCAATAATATAAACATAAGGCCAGACAAAAAGCACCAGAGATAATGCAACAGCGCCCCCCATCATCTGCAAAACAAAAGGCATTAACTTATGCATAAAAAAAGCATATAGCAGATTAATAAGTAACGGAATCATAAGAGCTGCATGAACAATACCAAGAATATAATAGATCCTTATCCAAGATAAATCACTGGAAAAAGATTCCAAAAGGCGAATACAAATCCAGCTCAAAAGTCCGGCACCATACCAAAAAAGAGCATAATAAAACGCCGTCCGATTGGATCTAATCGTTAAATAGACCATAAACAATGTACCAGCAACCAACAATATTAAATAGCTGCCAGTCATAATAGTAAAATACATTACAAACACCCTATCAATGAAGAAAACGTATTACATCGTTGTAAAATTATGTCAAAACAATAACTAATAAAGTCTCTAGCCATTATAGCCTTTTAGCTAATACATACACAATAACCAAAAATACCTTATTTTATTGTTATATAGTGTTAAAAATTAGACAAAAGTTTACATTTAATAATCAAAATACCCTATTAACATATTTTAAGCTTTGATATTATAAACAAAGAGGAATCTGCCATTAAAATAAGAGAGGTGTATAAGTATGACAAAATATTGTAAAGGTTGCGGAAAAGAATTGGCTGACACAGCTCAATTTTGTGACGGCTGCGGCACATCCTATACTGAAAACGATCAATCAGCAAATCAGCAAGAGGCTCCAAATCAACAGTATGCACAACCCAATGACCAGTATGGTCAAAATCAGCAGTATGCTCAGCCTAATGATCAGTACGCTCAAAATCAACAATACGGACAACAAGTTCCTCCTAATCAACCTTTTCAGGGAGAAGAAGTATATTCACCTGAAGATATCGCCAAAAACAAGACAATGGCAGGGCTAGCATATCTTATATTCTTTTTACCACTTATTGCTTGTCCAGAATCAAGATATGCTCGTTTCCACGCTAATCAGGCTCTTCTCGTGTTCCTTCTCGGTGTAGCAGCAGGCGTTATCAACATTATCCCTCTGCTCGGATGCGTGATTTCTGTAGTAGCCTATATCTTTTCAGTAGTTCTGTTTATCCTCGGTATGGTAAATGGATTCAGCGGCAAAGCCAAAGAATTACCACTAATAGGAAAGATTAAGATTATCAAATAAAATAAGCGTAAAAAAGAAACTTGTAAAAGTATAAAAATCCCCGGTAAAAATTGCATTGCAGCCTTTTACCGGGGATTATGTTTTAATCAATTGCTTATTCTCAAATACGCCTTCTCGCAACTATTATTTCTTTCTGTTTTGAGGTTTTAGTTTTTTGCGGAGCTGTGCTGCCGGCGAGCGCCCCTTTTCTGGCAATGCATTTATATCACCAACATAAAGGAAAGTATCAGTTGCCATTGAAACAGCTCTGTATAGACAAGAATTATCCTGTTCATACAGTCTACAGCCATCAGATCTGCCGTAAACTGCTGAGAACATTATAATTTTATAAGCTTCCCCTTCGGCAAACTCTCTCATACAACCTACCTTGACTGATGATGCCGAAAGATGACCACAGTCTTTTGCTATTCTGCGCTTTAACTCTTCTGCCTGGGCTTCAAAAGGTGTTACTATGGCTAAAAGGCTTGAAGGATCAGTATCAGGATAAGAAATTTTTATATTTTCATAATTGTTCTTAAGAAGACGTACAATCTCTTCTGCCTCTTTGGGTTGATAAAAATCAAAAGCTTTTCTTTCGGCCTTGCCAGTATCCACCTGCCACAATGACATAGGCAACCACTGCCTGAATCTTTTATCAGAAGAAGCAGAAGCAGCGCCTCTTCTGGCTTTAATTTTATCATTAAAATAGAGCCAGCTTCCATAATTGCTTATTTCTTCATAGCTTGTTACCTGGTCTGAAAGCCATAAACCATCTCTATTCCACATATACCAAAGGCCACGATCAGCAGCCTGTGACAAAAGATCTGAAGCAAAACAATCAACCAACTGATCATGCTTTTTATTATCTGTCTGAGAAGACGTCTGTCCATCAGCAGTCTGATCTTGAACATTGTGTGAATTATCACCGTTCTTGTCAGGAACAACAATTCCACCGCCTATGCCTATACCATTTGCAGCCGAACCGACAAAACCAGGAATTTTACATAATTCTTCCTGAGTACCGTTTCCTGGCAAAGATATTCCTTCAACAACATCTTCTTTTCTTTTCTTTTTAGGTTTTACATATGGCTGATCCAAAGGAATAAAAGGTGTAATTCTTGATGCTGCAGGATCACCTATGGCATAAATCCTTTTCGTCAAAGTAAGACAAGGTACAGTCTCCGCCAACAACCAATCCTGAGAGGTTAAAACGTATAAATCATCAAGCTTAGAGGGGTTCAAACCATTCACCTGACAAAGCACTCCCGGCTCTGCAATCAGGCAGGGAGCTATTAAGCTTAATCTATCCAGATAGCGCCCTGCAGCATGTGGATCAACACGATTGCGCTGATGCATAAGCACAATGGATTCACCTGACAGCCAACGACATTCATAATAATGCACAGCCAACCAGAAAGCTAATAATCTCAAACTATTATCAAGATCAGCATTTATGCGGTCAGGCTGACTGATATTCTTTTCCATAGTCTCAATATCAAGTCCGATTTTGCCAAGTTTCCTGACCATCATCTCTGCTTTATCCTGCTGTCTGACAATCTCTTCCAGAACAGGCTGAATTTGTGCATACTCTCGATCCATCTTTGCCAAACCACGTTCAACATCTTCTATAGACTCAATAGAGGGCATATGTTCCAGCTCATCCTCTTTGCGAAATGCCTCATAAAAAGCCTTCAGCTTGATTTTTCCCAAATCAGAATTCGCACCTATTCTCAATGACAGAGGAACTGATTTAAAATGTTTTCTCCATTCTTCCAAACGATCTACCAGTTTCTGCCGTTTACCAGTAACATCATTTAGCTCATCTTCCGGGAAAAATAAAATATCCTGACTAAGAGAATTGCTGCGCATAAATTCCTGTATTTTTGCGGCAGTTTGCAATAATGACTGACTAGCATAATTAACAGCAACCAGGGTTTCATGCAACCTGTTTTTACATTTATCAAGAGAATTAAGTTTTTCTTTGAAAAAATTACTGCATTGTTCCATGACATTTTCTGTCATTTCTTTTATTTTCTGCGGATTATCTATACCTGCCACACCCATATCAGAGCATATCCCAACTGTCATTTTACCTTGATTATTTAAATTGTTAAAACAACATTTCTCTATCACAGCAGCGGCCATACAGTCCATACCATCTATCCAGTTTTGACCTAACAGCAGTAAAGCTTCCTGTTCAGAATCCTCACTTATACAATCAAACTTAAACTCTTTCATTACCTGGGAAATTTGCCGGCTATCACGAACAATAATAGCTGATTTAGGAGGTTTTTCACCCAAAACAGCGGCATTAACCAGTTTACTGGCAATATGATCGCTGACACAGCTCATCGGTTTTGACCCTAGAGGACTGTTAATTGCCAGAATACCGCCAACAGGAACACTTAACATTTGCTCAACAACTCTTCTTTGTGATTCAAATAAAGGATATGAACAATCCATATGTCCTGAATGAGCATAGGAGGCAGTAACACCGGTAGGGAAACGTCTTGTTTTATCCTCCACCTCAAACTCCGAAAGCATATTATTCAAAAGAAGATTAGAAGTTTGCGACACAAGTAATTCATCATAGCTTCTAGCCAGAGAAGCACTGTGAAAAGTCTTTATATCCGGTATAACATAAGCAACATCATCAAGATCCATATTCTTTATTTTTGAATCGGTAAAAGCTTGACCTGTACACTGCTTATACATATCTATCGCAAGAGATACCCATGTTTTCCAATCCGGTATTTTAGGTAAAACAGCCTTTCTGGCATTAATATAGTCACCATATACAGATATATCTGCTATAGCCGTTTCCTCGTCTACAAAAGGGTGCATTAGCATTTGCTCAAACCATGGCCACTGCCAATTACCTGGTTTTAGAGAACCATCAGGCATCAAGATCGCCGGCAGATAAAAAACACAATACAAATCAGAAAGCATTTCTCCAAGCATCAATCTATCGGAAAATTGTTTTTTCTTTGTCCGAAAACTTTTCTTCTCAGCAATAATATTGCGTGCAGCTATCATTACAGGTAATCCTTCATGATCACCCAAGCCATCAAAAGAAAAACTATTAGGATCCCAGCCAAAATTTATCAGACTCTGATACAGCCCTGCACCAGAAACCGGTTTACCTGAAATAATATCCGGCAATTTACATTCCAGCCACCTACCACCTATTACTGTTAAATCAGGATAATGTCCGGTAAAAAGTCTTTCCCTGAGATGAAAAAGATACTTCTTTACGTCCCCCATAGCATATTACCTGCCTTTCGTCTAACAAATTATATCGACGAAAACAGCTTAAACTTAAGAGCTTTACCATGACATGAAATGACAATGTAACAAATTATATATAATGCTGAAATTCCAATCAATTAAATTGTACATATTACTATTGAAATTTCATTTTTTTATTCAAATCACTAGTAGACTTTATTTTTATTCAAATCCTTAAATTTATTTTTATAAAACTAATCTGCAAGTTCAAAAACAAGAAAATTATGAGTCATATCAAGAAGAACAAAACCACTATCTGCAGCATTATCAGTTAAAGGTTTATCAGCAGCAATAACCACAGCATTGCAGTCAAGAGCAATCATCGACTCTCTAAGTTGTGCAAAATTAATATTTTCACCATTGACCTGCTGATGCAGCTCAGTAATCAAACGTCTGCTATGGCCTGAATTTTGCCTTGTAGCCCTGCCATAAGGCATATAAATTGAAGCGTCATACTGCCTGATATGACTGCTGATAGAATCAGGAACTACTACTTTTACTTGTTCATGACTGCTTTTCCCCAAAATGTTACAAACTGCAACAGCAGAATCAGGAAGTTTAAACCAGTTTGTGTGTGGTCTGAATCCGACTCTTGTATAACTAAAAGAGCCGCTAATTACAATGATTATAATCAGAAGAAATGCGATTACCAAACGATGCAAACTTTTGCCGAAATTAAACTTTGTACAAACATCAGCAGCTACATATGCAAGCACCAGCGGAACCGGCACCAACCAGAACATACGCCAATATACATCTCCTGCAATTTTAGTAATAAAACCCACTACCAAAGGATTAAAAATAACAAAGAGCATTATGAGAGGATAGATAAAGCCAATCATATAAGCATGATCGATTTTAGCATATGTCTTTAATCTTATTTCATCGATATTTCTGGCAATGCCTTCTGCTTTTCTTACTCCATTTATTCTGATACTGTTGACAATAAAAACATAAATCACACAAATATAAAACAGCTCCATCACAAATCCAGAACCCTTATATTTCGTATAAGTCTCAACAGCCTGACCAAATAAAGTATTCAGAATATCAATCATTGCTCTGCCTCACCAAAACCCCATTGCCATACTTCAAAATAAAATATAAATCAATCCGCACAAAATTGCCGGAACACAACATAAAACAGTGGCGACAAGTTTATCTGCTTTTCGCTCAACAAATGTGTATATCAGTGCAATTACACCGAGCATTACCGGAGTAAGAAAAACACCCATTGAAGATACAAGACATGAAGCCAGCACCGAAGCCAGTATTATAAACCAACCGTTCTTTATATCTCCACGCATGTATTTATGGGCAAAAAACAAAATCGCCGGAATCAAAATAGCTGCAAGAACAGCTTTACCCTGCCATATTCTATAAAGAAAAAAAGTTGACTGAGTATAAACTGAAACATAGCCAAATATATTTACCACAGACATAAAAATCAGAAAAATAACCTGCGCCTTTATTTTGCCTGGAAAAAACAAAGCCGCAAACATCGCATAAACCAGGTATCCCAACGGAATAAAAAATATCGGCATAACAGTATGTGCCATTATTGCAGGATGTATTCCCGCAAATTCAGACACAACTGCGTTAAAAATCGGGAAAGGAGACATAACATAACGCATATGATAGCCATCCGTTTCCAAACCGGTATAAGGATCATATTCATATATGGTATTAGTCTCAACAGCCGTTACAGCCTGTGCTACAAAGAATGCATCATCATCATCAATACGGGTAAAATAGGCTAGCATAAAAGTTTGAAACAATATCAATATAACTGCAATTACAGTTAACAGAGGCACCCGTATCACATACTCAGATAAAGACTTTAAAGATAAGATAATTTTTTGGCGGCAAAAAATCAAAGCCAATACCGAGATTAAAACAAAACATATCATTGATATGGCAACAAGAAAAGTTAATGAAGCTTTTGCAAAAAGAAGCGGCATTGTAATTAGATAAAAAAGCGCAAACATAACTATATAACCACTTGACATGTCAAAAGCAAAAAAAGATTGCCTGATATTCAAAATTTTATTATTTACCAGAACGCCTATCAAATATGGCAAAAGAACCAAAGGCATAATGAGCAAAAACAATTTGAAAAATATCATAATAAAAACCTATTCACTCTCATATTCCCAATTATCAACCTGCTCATCCAGAATATTATAATTATCCTTTGACGGCAACATTGTTCTCAAAGTCTGCAATACAATTTTCATATCAAGCACAAAACTATAATTTTTTATATACATCATATCAAACCTTAATTTGTCCTCTGGATCTGAATTATATTTACCATATATCTGAGCAAGTCCGGTCAGACCTGACTTTACCTTCAATCTTTGATTATAGCCTGGTATACTACTCTCAAAATCATTTATTGTGGTAGGGCGATCAGATCTTGGCCCTACAACAGACATATCACCTTTAAGAATATTCAAAAACTGCGGCAATTCATCCATATGGGTATCACGCAAAAACCTACCTACTCTGGTAACTCTGGGATCATCAAGGCTGGACTGGAAAGATCCGAACTTCTCCTCTGCACCATCAATCATAGTTCTGAATTTATAAACATTATAGATTTTGCCGGATTCTGTAATACGTTCCTGTGAGTATAATATTTCACCCGGCGAATTAAGCTTAACAGCCAAGGCAATAATTAACTGCACCGGTGCGGTAAGTATAAGGATAAACAAGGAAAAAAGAATATCGAAAACGCGTTTAAATATCCTTTGCTGGAAGGTAAGTCCAAGACTGTCTATCATAAAAGTAGGCATATCATGGAACTGTACAACACGGAATTTAGTATAAATAAGATCAGAAAATTGCGGCACGACATAAACAGTCTTGTCCATATTGGCACAATAAAGGAATAATTGCGATTTGTCTGCTTCACTGACAGAAGAAGAAATCATTATTTCTGTACTCCGGTCAATAGAGCTGAATATATCATCCATATTTTCTGTAAGTTTATAGCCAACATATTTAATATGCAAGGTTTTAAGCTCATGTTTGACCTTAACAAACATTTTATCTGCATCTTCCTTAGAAGTAGCTACTATCAGCAATCTTCCTCTGGAATAAATACGCTTGCTAATATTCAAGCATAAAACAGACCAGGAAATTGTCAGGATAAGCATTATTCCAGAACCTACGACCATAACCCAGCGCGGGAAGGTAAACCATTGAAAGGCAAAAGCAATAGCAGCCGTTGTAACAATGACAAGGAACACAAAACGAAATGAAGTCATCATCATATCAGTTTTGTTTTTGCGGAAAAAATGTGCCATCCCGAAATAATCAATATAGACCAAAGCAGCCAAAGTCATGAACGGCATGGTAGATAAATAATCAGAAAAGCTCTGCCCGAAAGTAGGTAAATCACGATCATAAACAATAAAAAATGCCACAATAAGTGCCAGATTAACTATACCTAATTCAACAATTATATAAAGTAATTTAAACAGATGAGCACTTACAGAACGTCTTCTGCTCATAACAATATTAGATTTTTGAGACTTTTTACCATAATTTCTGGCTTCCATTAAAGCTCCTTTCAAAAATCAAAAATGATTGCCTGTTGAATCAACCGTTTTTCCCGACCTTTTAAATTTTTTCATTTCAAAAAATCTTGAGAATAAAGCCACCATAAGCTGAACCCTCCATAAAACCACACGCCAAGGCCCACTTGGTCTTAAATCACTAAGATTTGTATCATGCCGGCGGTATTGAGCAAGTATCTCAGGTATAAACTCAACCTCACCGCTTAAATCAGCCAGAAGACCAAGCCAGACATCATGCATTGGCACAAATTTAGGAATAGGCCATGCCATAAACAGCAGATCCCGATGGAAAGCCATATTACATCCCTGCCAGGTATTTTTGCAGAAATTTTTCCAGAAACCTGCACCACAGGAACGATATGAAAAGAAATCCTTACCTATTATGTTACCACTACTATCAATCATTTCTGCATTAACCTGAACAACAAGCAATTCTGGATTGGACTCAAACCGTTCAGTCATCACTCTCATTTTATCAGGAAGCCAGATATCATCCTGATCTGCCAGAAAAATAAGATCGCCATTGCAATATGATAAAGCATAATTGAAATTAGCGATTATTCCCTGTTCCTTGGTAAAAGAAAGCAACACAATTCTCTGATCAGACTGATCCATCTGCTGCAGATATTCCCATGTACCATCTGTAGAACCATTATCTGAAATAATCAGCTCATCATCCTCAGCCATCTGCCCGAGAATACTCTCAAGCTGATGCCTGACATAAGCAATACCATTATAGGTAGTCATTACAACAGATCTCATTTCAATCTAAAACCCCATTTTCTAAAATATCGCCACAGCGACTGCAAATGTAATCTGGTCATAGCACGGCTTTTATATGAAGCCCTCTCCCAAAGGTGGCGAATCGAAACATTCGGGAAGAAAACTATTCTCGCCTTCTGATTAACACGCTTACTTAGATCGGCATCCTCTGCATAGAGGAAAAATCTCTCATCAAATCCACCCAGTTCTTTTAACAAAGCTGTTCTGATCATAAAAAAACAACCAGATGCAAAAGGAACATCAAATGCTTTTGTATAATCCATATCACGCATCTCATGCCAGGCCTGCCTTTTGGCAAAAAGATTCCCCGGTACAAATCTTAGAAACAAATCCCAAACAGTAAGCTCACGCCTGCAAAGATACTGAACCTGATCTTTATCATCTATTATTGATGGTACAACCATACCAATATCTGAATTTTTGTCAAGATACCCAGCCAGAACAGAAATTGTATCGGTAGAAAGCAAAGCCGCATCTGGATTCATAATAATATGATAATCTGAATCCAGCTCCTGCAAAAGCAGATTATGCGCACTGCCAAAACCTACATTACCATTTTCCGAACGTCGAACCTTGATTTTATTCAAATAAGGCATCAGTTTCTGCAAAGTATCATCTGTAGAGTCATTATCAATTATATGACATTCCAAAGAAAGATCATCCGGCCAGTTATCCACAATAGAACGTAAGGTTTTGCCGATTGTTTTTTCATTATTATAAGTAACTATCGCAAGCGATACTTTAGTCATATTAATCTCCTGAAACTCTAAATGGCATCAACTCAAGATCAAGATGCGGATTATAATAAGGATCACCGGCCGCAAGCTGTTCCTGCCATTTTTGCTTAAAATGTTCTATCTCAGAAGCAAAACGTTTTTGTTTTTCCGGAGTATCTTCAAAACCTCTTGATAATGATTCATGATGATAAAGCTCTACTTTAGGATTAAGCACAATCAACTTACCTAAAGATCTTACTTTCATACATAAATCTATATCATTAAAAGCAACAGCTAAAGTTTCATCAAATCCGCCGATCTCTTCAAAGACGGTTCTCTTTATCATCATACAGGCAGCAGTAACTGCTGTGACATTCTGAGCGACTATAGCCCTATTCATATAACCACTGTACTCACCGGGAAGCTGGCAGAAAGAATGTGCAGCTATACCCTGGAATCCAAGCACCACGCCTGCATGCTGTATAGAGCCGTTTGTATAATATAGTTTTGCACCTACACAGCCCACATCATCTCTTTGAGCATATTGCAAAAACTGTTCAATCCAATCAGCTGCTATAACTTCTGTATCATTATTCAGAAAAAGCAACTGTTCCCCACTGGCTGCTTTGACTGCAAAATTATTTATAGCAGAATAATTAAATTCTCTTTCCCATTTAATCACCTTGATGCGACTATCTTTTTCTATCTGCCTGTAATAAGCAAAAATTTCTTCCGAGCTGCTGTTATTCTCAACAATTATTATCTCATAATTATCATAAGAAGACTTTCCTGTAATAGATTCGAGACATTTTTGTAAATCTGTTTTATGCTCATAATTTGGAATAATTATTGAAACTTTAGGCATTACAGTAAGTTTATAATCAACACTGTAAATTCCAATTTTATCATCAAAACTCACTGTTCCAGATAAACCAGATCTATCCAGATGATCTTTAATAGCTTTAGCGCCTGCCTTAAGTGTATATGTTTTACTGGCAGGATTCTCAGCTGTAGAAGCAGCATGACTTCGCCAATGATAAAGAATCATAGGGATATGAACTATATTTCTTGCAACTTCTGAAACCCTCAAAATAAGATCATGATCCTGACTACCATCATAACCATTTCTAAAACCACCCAAATTATCAATAATACTTTTACGAGCAACAAATAAATGCGTAATATAATTATAAGATCTTAAAAGATCAGGACTCCAGTCAGGTTTAAAATGCGGTTGAAATCTACTGCTGCCATCACTTGCAATTTTATCCTCATCAGAATAAATCATATCAACATTATCAGCAGAATTAATAGCTTTCACAACTTCATACAAAGCCCAGGGGGTAAGCAGGTCATCATGATCAAGCAAGCCTACAAAATCACCTTTTGCCAGCTCTAAAGCAGCATTGGTATTGCCGACTATACCAAGATTATCTTCCATATAAACACAAGAAATACGGTTGTCCTTCTCAGCATATTCAGCCAATATATTTTTCACATGCGCAAGTGCAGATTTGCCATCGGCAAGACAAAGCTGCCAGTTTGTATATGTCTGTTTAATAACTGAGTCAATCATTTCTCTTAACATTGTTTCATCTGTATTATAAACAGGCACCAGAATACTAATCAGCGGTTTATAAGCAAAGCTTTCAGCCTGATTTGTCTGCTGATTTAAAACCTCAGCAGAAGGCTCACAGTTTTTGATATATTGCTGATAGGCGGCCTCATCATTTTCAAAAACAGCTTTACCATCACCAAAACTATTAAATGCATTAACAAAATGCTGTTTGGCTTCTGATTTTTTACCTGTAAGCACAAGCTTAACCATATGTCTTAGCAAACCTATTTTACTAAACCCGGTTTGTTTATGAATAAGATCAATACCCACCCTAACCGCGGTAAAAAGACCTAATCTGACAAAAAGAAAACTGTTCAAGAAAAGAAAATTATTGTCCTGTTCACCAGGATCTATACGCAACAGGTTAACATCACTCTTAAATAAAACAAAACGTTCCTTTAATGATCTGTTAGTATCTATATATCCCAATCTTATGCTGTTCAGTTCACTAATACCATTGCCATAGTCGGGGAAAAGTTTGACCATCATCCTGCTGTCAGCCTGACCCTCCCACCTTAGCAGATAAAGACCTTTTCTAAATTTCCTGCCTGCTTGAAGCTGAGGATCTTCACCAGTGATTTCAAAAACACCCTCAGTTTTTTTATTAATAGAATCATTCATGATCTGAAGATCCAATTGTTCAAGATTGCTCAAAGGCTTGCGCAATTCACGCAGCAAATGCCGCAATTTTCGCAAAGGATTGGTTAGTCGGTTACCGTAGGAATGACGAAGTAAGTTTAGTTCATTTTGTTTCCTCAACGAAGTTTCCAGCATATGATCAATTGATTTTTGCAATCTATTCATCGAATAGGAACCATCACGATCAAAATCGGAATAATATGTTAGACTGGATTTGTTGTATGTATTATATTCTGATATAAGCTCAGAAGCTCTACTTATAATTTCATTGTATGAAAGCAGTCTAATATCGGCACGAATAATTATTCTATCAGTTTTTATTATTTGCCCGAAATCAAATATTATCTGCGGATCATGATTCAAAATCAAAACAGATACAGGAAGGTTGAGGGCTTTTCTATGTAAACCGTTTGTCTCAAAATGATCTGATTGGTAACAAAGCTCACCTTTGAAAAAGCAACTTATTTCAACGTTTTCCATTGAAAGAGCATAATTCTCGCAGGGATCCCAGCGCAGATATTTAAGATCACTAGCCTGCGGTAAATCATAGACAAATTTATTTTTAAAATCAGGTCTAATATCCTTTTTTATGCTTTGCTCTTCAGAAAAATAGCCTTCCGTATCATAGTACAAGGTACTAAGCACAACTGCAGGGCTATTATTTTGCCAGTCTGCATAACTATTTGTTTTGATTAGATAATTATCATGATAATCAAGATTATCATGCACATAAGAAGAAAACTCATTCTCCCATTGCTTGAAGACAGAAATATTATCAGAAATTTCAAACAAGTCAAACAACTCTTCAAGTGATATCAATTGATGTAATTTAAGATGGTATTTATTATGAAGTACAACCAGTGCCCGATATATAATAAAATCCTGGGGCAAGGGTGCTTTTATAAGCCATTCAAAATCTATGTGATATATTCCATCCTCATTAACAATCAGATTCTCCGGAATAAAATCTATCATACCTTTTGTAAGACATTTATATTCACAAGATAATCCAGAGGGTAAAGTTGTAAAAATATCCGCAAATTCTGAATTGTCATAGGGATTGCAAGTAATACTTTCAAGCTGACGCAAAAGATCAACATATTCTGTAAAAACTTTAAGAAAATTTTTCCTGTCGCCCTCATAAATAAATTCCGCCAGCATATCTTCCATAGTTTTGCCATCAACAAAAGCAGAATCAAAAAACTTCTGATCATAAGATGATTCAGGCAACTTAAACAATGACTGATCTTCTTTTAACAAGACATAATTCCTGTAGATATCAGCAATATGTTTATCGGCGCAATTACTATAGGCAGACTTCCTGACAAATAATTCCCCACTATCCCTACGGTTAATCGTCGTTATAATCTGAAATTTCTCTTTACGCTGCACTGTATTTTTGACAAACAAACATTCCATTATTATCTGCTCCACTTATATCTTATTATTAATATCAATCTGTTTATTTCAAAATCAAAATTCAACAATTACCAAAAAGGAATTTGCAAAATGCTTCAGATCCATCTGATCAGCGATTGTTTTGAAAACAGTAGTCTGATTAAAAGTTGAATAATTGTATGCTCCATAATTTTGCTCAGCAGTTACTGCATTTTTATATAGCCCGGTTTCATCTGCAGCTACAATACTTCTGGCAAATTTATAATCAGGAAAAGGAAGATATGTCTTGATTCTAGTGGAACCGGCAACATCAAGCAGCTGCATAAGCTCCTGATAAGAAAAAGTCCTGATCCCCTGATCATCAGGATAATTATCCAGTCCCACAAAAGGTTTACTATAATGATCTTCATCTGCCCCTGCAAAATACTTTAATCCTAAACGGTTTTCTATTGCCAGTATCAGTTTGCCACCTGGTTTAATCAAAGTTTTGACCTTGTTCAGAAAAGCCAGATAAGGATTGTCTGCTTTGGTATAACGTCCACAATATTCCAATACGCCAATCAAAGTTACAATATCGAACTGATGGTCAAACGGGACATCATTAAGATTGGCAACAATAATATCCAGGTTTTTAAAACAATTATTGCGCAGAGAATTTATTTTGCTTCTGATCAGAGAAAGCTCAACACAGGTAACATGATCTGCTTTGGGACATAAAGCCTTTGTAATCGCACCCATGCCTGAACCGATTTCCAAAACATCTGCATCGTTTATTTCAGTAATCCAATTGATCAAAGCCTGGCGCTCGGGAGAAAAATGATAATAAACAGGCCAACGGTCATCACTAAGCAGCAAATCTCTTTCAGAAATTCCTTCTTCCAGAGACTGCAGGATTTCTGTTTCTATTGACCCGTCAGAATAAACATTACTATCATCGTACCAGTTCAGATTTAAACTATCATACATAATAAGCATCCTTAATCAGTATCTTTAATTCAATGTCGTTTCACAGAGATCTGCGAAGCGGGATCAAAATAACCTACCATATGTTTCTCATTTATTATCTGGATAGGGGTTACATCATATAATCTGTGATAAACAACAAAGTCTTCCAGCAAATAACCTGTACAGCCAAGACTTAGAAGATAACCATCAGACGGTAAAGGTAAAGATTGATGAAAAGAAACTTCTAGAATTTCTCCTTGCTTAACAATACCCGTATCCACACTATTATACATAGTATTTGTGCCTGTGACTTCAACACCTTTTATAGTCTTTAAAGAAAATGCAAAAATAGGATCTTTAACTGTACTATTTGCCTTAATCTTTATCATAATTTTAAAAGGCTGAGCAGCATCAATTATATTAGATATATGACCAAAAGAATCAACAACCGCAAAATCTATAATCTCAAGCTCATGACTACCATATTCAATCTGATCTTTATTTAGCTGTAGTTTTTGTTTCCACAAATTTTCTTCATTATCACTCGTATGATCCTCTTCTTTATAAAGATCAACCAGTTTCTCCACCTCAACAGGTTTGCCCTTAGGAGCAGCCAGAATTTTCTTAAACAAATCGACCATTGGTGCCGATTCGCCTTCGGCAACCTTATGCCCATCATTCATAACAAGACATCTATCACAATACTGCATAATATTACTAAGAGAATGAGTAACAAAAAGTATTGTTTTACCGCTATCTTTTAACTCCTGGAATTTCTTAAAACATTTAGTCTGAAATAAAATATCACCAACAGAAAGAGCCTCGTCAATAATCAAAATTTCCGGTTCCACATTAATTGCCACAGAAAAGGCAAGACGCATAAACATACCACTTGAATAAGACTTAACAGGTTGGTGAATAAAATCGCCAATATCTGCAAACTCAAGTATGCTATCCAGTTTTTTGTCCATTTCCTCACGACTATAACCCATAATCGTGCCATTCAGGTATACATTTTCCAGACCCGTATATTCAGGATTAAATCCTGCTCCAAGCTCCAGCAAAGCAGATATACGACCATTAATCTCAACATTACCACTTGTAGGCGTAAGAACTCCTGTAATAATTTTCAATAAAGTGGATTTACCGGCACCGTTTTTACCAATAATACCTATCGTCTCACCTGGGAACACTTCAAAGCTAACATTTTCCAGAGCAAAAAAATCTTTATGCAGCTTGCGCCTGGTCAGTTTCAGGGTTTCCTTCAAACGATCGACCGGATTTTCATATAAATTATATATTTTTGTCAATTGATTGACCTTGATACTCGGTTGCATAAACACTCCTTATAACACATCAGAAAAATGAGGTCTAAGTTTATGGAATATAAATGACCCCAGCACGAACGACACAGCAGCAAAAGCCAGAAAATACAGACTCCACCAAGGTTTTTCCCAAAACCAGACCTGTCCGGTAAAGGCATCTCTGTATCCCTGAACAATATAGAACATCGGGTTAAGCTTAAATATTTTTTCCAGACTAGGAGGCAAAATCTCTGTCGACCACAATATCGGCGTCAGCCAGATCATCACCTGCAAAACAACATTAATCAACTGTGAGATGTCTCTGAAAAAAGCAGCCAGTGCCGAAAACAGCCAGTTAAGACCAAGCAGCATAACAATCATGCAAGGTAGGTAATAAAAGAGCTGTAATGTGTAAATTGTCGGTGTATAGCCAAAAAACAAAGCTACAATCACAATCAGAAAAATAAATACAGCATGAACAATCAGCGAAGACATGGTTTTAACTATAGGCAAAATGGAAGTTCTAAACACTACCTTTTTAACCAGATAGTTATATTCAATCAAACTGTTAGAACCATTTGTCAAAGCGTCAGCAAAAAAATTCCATGGTACCAGACCGCAAATCAGCCAAAGAGCAAAAGGAACACCTGTTCCGGTAGGACCTGAACGAAAACCAACACTAAAAACAAAAATAAGAACAGCGATCTGAACAGTAGGCTGAACAAAAGCCCAGACTATACCTAAAGCAGACGAGGCATATTTAACCTTAAAATCATTTTTTACCATTGTCATTATCATTTTTCTGGATCTAATTATGTCTTTGAGAAAATCCAGAAATATATTAAGTTTATGCATCATTAAAATTTTTCCTCTTTTCTTGTTTGCAGTCTAATTATTGCTATCAATTTTCTAAAATAGTCAAAAGATCTCATTTTGCAGGATAACTTTACCGCTCTGAAAAAAAGATAAAAATGCGGAATAATTACACCCAGCTTGTTTTTACGGCAAAAAATAAGAAAATCACGAACAAAAAGATTATAACGTTCTTTGTAAAGATCTGCCAGTTCCTTGGTATTTTTACCATTATTCAAACTGTTATCAAAAAAAGTTTGTTTTAATATTGCCGGATATATATATGCATACCTATTATAAACATCAAACTGTTTGATAAAAAAATCATGATCGATACAATCAAGGAAAAGATCCTCATTATACGTCTTATCAGACTGCTGCATAATCTTACTGCTGATTACAGTTCCGCTATTTATCGCCGACATTGACTTGCTTAATCTAAGCGACCGAAACGAAGAGTTCAACCTGAAAAACAAAGAACCTCTGCGTCTGCAAGGAGAAATAAGTTTTTTGCCAGCATAAACATAGGGAACCATTATATCTATTTCCTGACCGGAACATGCAGTATCAATAATCTGATCAAAGATGCCGGCAGGCAAAACAGTGTCATCATCAAGCAGCAAAAGATAGTCAGATATTGAAGCATAATAAGAAACCGCAAAATTATATGCAGGAGCTAATCCTCTGTTAATTCCGAATGAATGATAGTCAAAGTTTCTTAAATCACAATATTCTCGATTCGCTTCAATAATCGAATCGATTTCACTGTTATCAATAATTAAAACCTTGCTATGAACATAATCAGGCAGAGTCAGAATAGATTCTGACTCTGCACATAAACGATTATAAATTACTATCACAACTCCAATATACGGCCCGGCTTTATCCATCAGCAATACTTATCAGGTAAGTTCCCTGATATACCTTTCAAGTGCATCTTCCCAGGTTGGCAGACGTTTAAATCCATTATGGTCAAGTTTTGCTTTTGACAATCTAGAATTATGCGGTCTTACAGCTCTGGTTGGATATTCCTCCGAACCCACGGGCACAACCTTAGCCTTTAGCCCTGCCTTTGCCATAATTGCCACAGCAAAATCATACCAAGAACAAAAACCCTCATTAGTAGCATGGTAAATACCATATTTAGCTGTTTTTATCATGCTGCAGATCAAAACAGCCAGATCATCAGTATAAGTAGGCGAGCCAAACTGGTCAGCTACAACTCTTAGTTCATCTTTTTCCTTACCCAGCCTTAGCATTGTCTTGACAAAATTATGTCCGTTAATACCAAAAACCCAGGCAGTTCTTAGAATAAAGTACTTATCGAGCAACTCTGTGACCTTATCCTCACCAAGTGATTTTGTAAGACCATAATAACCTTTGGGATCCTTAACATTATCTGTCTCAAAAGGCTGCTCCCCTTCGCCGTCAAAAACATAGTCTGTGCTGATATACATCATCGCAGCATTTATTTTTTTACAAGCTAAAGCTATATTCTCTGCCCCGTCAACATTTACTTTAAAGCAGGTATCCTGATCATCCTCTGCCTTATCTACAGCAGTATAAGCTGCGCAATGCACAACCGTATCAGGACTGTAGTTTTCTATATAGTCAGATACAGCCTGCTTATCAGTAAGATCAAAATCATCAATATCTACACCGCAGCAATCTATATTCTGAAGCTTCAGATGTTTTACAACATCATAGCCTAATTGTCCTTTATAGCCAGTTACAAGTACTTTCATAAAAACAACAGCCCTAAGAGCAGGACTGTAAATCCTCCTTTAGCGATTAGCATACATTTTTTCATAATATTCCTGATAATCACCGCTCAGTATATCTTCCCACCAGCCACGATTATCAAGATACCATTTAATTGTCTTCTTAATACCTTCATCAAAATATGTCTTAGGCTTCCAGCCCAGTTCAGTAGTAATTTTAGTTGGGTCAATCGCATAGCGGCGGTCATGTCCCAAACGATCTGTTACATATGTAATCAAAGATTCCGGTTTATTAAGCTCACTTAATATGGTTTTGACAACCTCAAGATTAGTACGCTCATTATGTCCGCCTATATTATAAACCTCACCAACTTTGCCATTTCTGATAATCAGATCAATAGCAGAACAGTGATCCTCAACATAAAGCCAGTCACGAACATTATCGCCCTTACCGTAGACAGGCAAAGACTGATCAGCCAAAGCTCTGGAAATCATCAGAGGAATAAGCTTCTCCGGGAAATGATAAGGTCCATAATTATTTGAGCATCTTGATATGGTTACAGGCAATCCAAAAGTACGATAATAAGCCAGAACCAGAAGATCTGCTGACGCTTTGGAAGCAGAATACGGTGACGATGTATGAATAGGCGTATCTTCTGTAAAAAACAGATCAGGCCTGTCCAATGGCAGATCCCCATAAACTTCATCAGTAGATACCTGATGATAACGACTGACTTTATATTTTCTACATGCCTCCATTAATACCTGAGTTCCCATAATATTTGTTTGCAAAAACAACTCCGGGTTCTCAATTGATCTGTCAACATGCGATTCAGCGGCAAAATTAACAACAATATCAAAATTCTCTTCGGCAAAAAGCTGATCTATAGCTTCTCTATCTGCAATATCCGCCTTTACAAAACGGAAATTAGGATTCTGCATAGCCTGATCAAGAGTTTTAAGATTACCTGCATATGTCAGAGCATCAACACAGACAATTCTATCGGCAGGACTGTTCTCCAGCTCATAATAAACAAAATTTGCACCTATAAAGCCGGCTCCACCTGTAACCAGTATATTCATCAACTTAAACCTCCACAAATGTTAATCAGTAATTCATACAATAATATATCACTTAATATGTAAAGTTACAGTCACAATCCTTTAGTAACGGAGCTTTAAGGTCTTTATCCGAAAGCACCGGCTTGATATCTCCCCAATCAATACCAATATCAGGATCATCAAATCTTATGCTGCGGTCACATTCAGGAGCATAATACTGATCAACCTTATACTGTACTTCAACATTGTCGGTTAAAGTAAAAAAAGCATGAGCAAAACCCTTGGGAACATATAACTGCCTATGATTATCACTGCTAAGTTCAACAGCAACCCATTTGCCAAAACCAGGAGAACCTTTCCTGATATCAACAGCAACATCCAAAATAGATCCTTTTGTACATCTAACCAGCTTGGTCTGTGCTTTCGGATCATTTTGAAAATGTAAGCCTCTAAGAGTACCCTTAGCAGCAGAGAATGAATGATTATCCTGCACAAAAACAGTATCTATACCCTCTTTTTCAAGTTTCAGGTATGAGTAGGTTTCTGTAAACCAGCCACGATGGTCTCCAAAAACCTGTGGCTCAATTATGTATACATCTTTTAATTCCGTTTCAATAACTTTCATCATGTACTCCCTGAATGTATTTTATGAATATAAATAACAACGACAAATAGTTTGCCGATTATATTTACTAATTAAAAATTATGACAAGTCGCGTATTATATTTTCAGCAACCTTTTTTAAATGTGCGCCATAAGGAGATTTACCATATTTTTCAGCAGATTGAAGAAGCTTTTCCTTACTTATCCAACCCTTGCGATATGATATCTCCTCTGGAGCAGCAATCTTAATACCCTGTCTTTTTTCCAGCATACGAATAAACTCAGCTGCATCAATTAAACTATCCATTGTCCCTGTATCAAGCCAAGCAAAACCCCTGCCCATCAGCTTAACATCAAGGTCACCCTGCTCCAAGTAAATACGGTTGAGATCAGTAATCTCCAACTCACCTCTGGCACTTGGTTTCATATTTTTAGCAAATTCCACAACTCTATTATCATAGAAATACAAACCGGTAATAGCATAATTTGATTTAGGTTTCAAAGGCTTCTCTTCAACCGAAAGAACTTTACCATCATCAGCAAATTCTACAACACCAAAACGCTCAGGATCTTCAACATAATAACCAAAGACCGTTGCCCTGTTTTTATTAGCAACTGCCTCTGCCAGCAGGTTGCTAAAACCATTGCCATAAAATATATTGTCACCCAAAACCATTGCTACATCGTCTGAGCCAATAAAATCCTCACCAATTATAAATGCCTGTGCCAGTCCATCCGGAGAAGGCTGTACCTCATACTGCAAATTTACACCAAACTGGTCGCCATCACCAAGAAGAGCCTCAAACCTCGGCGTATCCTCCGGCGTAGAGATAATCAGAATATCCTTAATGCCTGCCAGCATCAAGGTAGAAAGTGGATAATAAATCATAGGCTTATCATAAATGGGTAATAATTGCTTACTTGTTACCATAGTAAGCGGATAAAGTCTGGTTCCGGCACCTCCGGCCAGAATAATTCCTTTCATAATACACCTCCAGAAACAACAATTTCACTCATCGCGCACACCACTTATTATACCTTTAGAAACTAAAGCCGTCATATCAGTTTCTTCATAAAGATCGAGATCTTCATAATAAAGAAATAATCTATAAGAACCATCATCAATCTTATCAGTCTTTGCTATCACTGTGAAGCCATTTTTAACATATCTACCTCTGCCTTTCAAAGCTTCATCTACATCACTTCGCAAATAAATATTTGAATCGACAAAATATGCTTTATCGAAATCTGCAAGAACAACAACAGCTCTCGACCTTGGATTGTCAAAAACTACTGACCAGCCATTAACCACAAAATACTCATCTGCCATTATTTTAATATTATCAATACTTCCAGCTACACTTAATTCAGCATTTTCTCTTATATGATCCCTGATCAAATCTATATTACTGTTTTCTCCCAATTCAACATTATTCTGCAAGACACGAGAAATAATCACTTGTCGCAGATTATTATATGCTCCTGCTTGTTTTAAAACTACGTTAATAGTAAAAACAACTAAAGCTGCAATCACAAAAAATATTACAAAACTATATTTTTTCCAGGCAATCATATTTTCTCCTTTAACCAAGTCTACTAATACAAGTGATAGAACCTGATAAAATAAATCAGATCATTGCATATCATATGAATACTGACGGCAACAGCAAAGGCTGCCGTCAATTTTCTGCGAATATTCCCATACTTATTCTGCATATTATCGGAAACAAAAACACCCATACTGTAGGCAAGAAGCGGGATAATACATAAATAATATCTGGATTGATAACCGCCAAGATAGCCATTATCAAGATAACCATTATAAGCTCTGACAAATTGCATGCCTATTACAAAAACAAGAGCCACAAAAAGCTTAAAAAGCAAAGCATTTTCTGGTTTTTTTCTCAAATCCTTAACAAAAACAACTGGCAGTAACCCCAACAATATAAAAGAGAATTCATCAACCAAACGAGCCTTCAGTAATTTAAAATGAGAAGATATTCCTGTCCATGATTGTCTGAAAGAACGCCAATAGTACTCAAAATATTCTCTTCGCCCATATTCCGTACGTAAACTCTCTTCCACATAAAATCCACTTGCATAATACTCTGCAGGAGCGACTGTTAATAAAGTAGGCTGGAAAGAACCAGTCTGCCATCTTACATAGACAAAATAAGCAGCAGTTAATAAATAAACGGGTAATGTTGCAAGAAAATATTTGCTGTTAAAGTACATTATTTTTTTGTATTTGAATACTATATATATAATCAGCAGAACAAAAAATACAGTCAAAAATAACCCCAGTGTAAGTTTCGACAAAAACGACATAAATACGCCGATAGATATCAAAATATAAGTAAGATAATTCTCTTGTTTTTCATATAATCTAATCATGCCTAGAAAAAACAAAGAAAAACCGGTCAAAGACAAAGTATCATTATTTATACCGGCACTGTTATAAGCAAGCATAGGTAAGCTGGTAACAGAACAGGCATATATAAGATGTCCGAAAGTCGATTTCAAACGACTGCGGCCAATATACATAATGATAACAAGATTAATCGTACTGAAAAAAATAGTAAAATTACGCAGCGCATCAAAATTTATAGCTATTTCTCCAGAAGGATTTACGCTAACACCTCTGGCTAAACGCATGATATGATAATACAGTGGCGGGTGGAACAGATAATTTGTATTATCAGTCCATACAGCAGAAGATCCTTCAATGTTCAGCATTTTCATCTCAGCAAACTCAGGTATAATTCTCCCTGTTTCCTCAAGATATGCAATATATGAAATATGAGCAGGTTCATCGGGAAAAGATCCAATCAAAGATCCGTAAAAAAACATTTTGAAAATAAAAAAGGTAATGAAAAATATATACACAAAATTGATAATCAAGTTATTTTTTTTAGCTGATTTTTTTTTCAGATCAATATCCTGATTCATTTTTTATAACCTCTGCAAGCTTTCTGCTATCACCCATTTTAACAAATATATGTCTCTCATCTTCGCAAAACAATTCCCTATTAGCAGCATTTTCTCCAAGAACAATTTTTTTTTGCATTGCCTCATATATATATGCCTTACCTGGAATAGTACGTACAGCCTTTCCTATATCAGGATTGAAATGCCCGGCTAGGCACAAATCAGCTTTAGCAATATGCTGCGCTAAAGCAGCCTGACTTAACCAACTGATGAATTTCACCTGTTTTATCCCTTCAAAGCGTATTTTGTCATCTTTGTTTACAGGCCCGATTATTTCAAAACTAATATTTCTATTTTCCTTTAATAAATAAACAGCATCAAGTATAGTATCCAGACCTTGCAAAGGCAAAACACTGCCAAAATATAAGACAAGATAATTATCCATATCGGTTGATTCTTTCTCGATATACAAATCAGGTCTATAAATCTTTTTGTCAGCTTCAAGGTAAAGCACTTCAAATTTCCTTGCCTCAGAATTGAATTCCGAAACAAAAAAGTCTACATGTGCCTTAGTATCACTAATCACTAAATCAGCCTTACTAATAGTTTTATCATCAAGTTTATGCGTGATGGCCGCAAATAAAGATCCTGGTCTGAATTTTTTCCGATCATCTACCATAGTGTCATAAACAGAAATAAAAAAGTCTATAATAAGAAATTTTTTTCTGAATTTCCATGAAAAAAAGGGAACTATCAATTGTGGAGCAAATCCTACAAAAACTACATCAAAACTCCTGACTGATAAAAACAAAAGTCTGAAATAGACAATTAACATCCTGATAAAATAACTTCTGTTTTCTGATCCTATAATCGTGAATTCTGAAGAAAGCTTCTCAATCAACGCTATCTCCTGAGTGTTTCTGATATAGGATATATTTTTTGTTGTTATAAACAACACAGACTTATCCTGCAAATTGCTGTTAAGCATTTTCATTTTATATTATCTCCATCACCGACAATCCTGATACGATTATTGTTTTTTGCATGATAAATAATTTTGAAAAAAACAAAACATAAAACTTCTCCTGCAATAGTCATAACTCTGGTAAGAACCGTTATCAAAGACTGTATCTCCTGATCGAAACTTTGCCCAAGCAACAATTTCAAAACACCCTCCCGAACACCAAGACCATTAGGAGAAGGACTTAAAAAGCCGGAAACCCATGCGATAGGATAAGACAAAATAAGATTGATAATCTGATTCCAATCCAGACCTTGCATGCTTAAAACCATAACGACAATTGAAATACCGGTAATTATCCAGACAATTACAAATCTTAAAAGCATAAAAATAAGAAAACGTTTGGAAAACCTGACATTACCTACACTGTACTTTGTTTTACTGGAAATAAATTTTAAGCCACTGTTCAAAATCTTTGGAAATAATAATATAACTACCAGAATCAAAACGGATATAAGTGCTATTAAGAGTGGACTATTATTAAAAATAGAAGGCAAGAAGAAAAGAACAAATAATCCACTGGAAATTATCTGGAAAATATATTCCAAAACCATACTTGTTGAGGTTTGCAGCTTTCCACAACCACTTTTCGTACACATAACAGCTTTACCAACAATATTCCAGATGCCGCCAGGTATATATCTGGCAAAAGAAGAAACAATATGTATATTCAAGTAGAAGCTGCGACTATGAGTTTTATCTATTTCCCATAAAATAGAAGCCCAGTTATAGCCGATCATTGCATAAGAAAAAGCATAAAGAACAACAGCAGCCAACATAATCAACCAGTTTACATTCATTAGATATTCTTTGACCGAATTCCAATTACCGGCCAAATCCTTATAAATAAAGTAAACAATAACCAGAGATATAATTATTCCGGCAACAGTAAGGAGTTTTTTTGAAAAACCTTTTTCTTTCAATATCTTTCTAAATTTTGTCAGCATAGATCTGCTCATTCTCTAACTTTCAAATTTTTTTCTTCTTCCTCACTTTTGCCATAAGAAACTTTATGAACATGGTACTGAATATCCTCGAGTATTCTCCGGTTTGCAGCTATCAGATCAGCCTGAAAGCCAATCAGGACAGTAAGAGAGCCCATAACAAGTAAAATAGAAGCAAGAATTAAAGACTGTATATGACCGGCGCCTGAACCGGCAAAAAAATTGATCAAAAAACGTATACCAACAGCAAGACCACCTGCAAAAAGAATTGAACCTATTGATCCAAAAAAAACAAGCGGTTTGTACATCATGAAAGTTCGGATAATAACTGATGCCGATTTTTTAATATACGCACCAATACTTTTAAATAATCTGGACTCTCTTGTTTCGGGATTTGTTCTTATAGGGACAGAAAGCATAGGAATCTTCCTGCGCCCTGCCTGAATTATTGTTTCCAAAGTATAAGTATACTCATTAATAACGTTAAGTCTCATTGCAGCATCGCGAGAATATGCCCTGAATCCGGAAGGAGCATCAGGTATATCAGATTTAGAGGCTACCCTTACAACCCAGCTGCCAAGCCTTTGCAATTTTTTCTTTCGCCAGGAAAAATGTTCTGTTTCTTCAATTGGTCTTTCTCCAATAACAATATCTGCTTTCTGCTCTACAACAGGAATAACAAGATTTGCTATATCTTCGCCACAATATTGGTTATCCGCATCAGTATTGACAATTATATCGGCGCCTAACCTTAAGCAGGCATCTATTCCTGCCATAAAACCATATGCAAGACCCTTATTTCTTTTTAAATCAACAATATGATTAACACCCAGCTCACGTGCTCTGGTAATTGTATTATCGGTACTGCCATCATTGATAATCAAATACTCTATTTGACTGATTCCAGAAATCTCCTTTGGCAAATCTCTGATTGTCTGTTCCAATGTTGCTTCCTCGTTATAACAAGGTATCTGAATTATCAGCTTCATAAACCCTCCAAAAATATCAATAAATATTTTGATTTAAAGTATTATCTAGCAATATAGGCTCTATTTCCAGTCCTTGGATGGTCAAGCCTGTTTTTGGCAATCAATCTGATTTCAATTGCTTCAAGACGCAATGATTGTCCTGCCGTACCAGCCGGTTGACCATTCTTAGTCCAGTCCAGCCAACCATAACCCTGTGCATGAACCCGATAGTATATGTCATGAGTTCTTGCAATATTGCCACTCAAAGACAGCTCCAAAGCCTCAAGACGCAATGCTCGTCCTGAAGTACCTGCTGTAGCACCATTATTAACTCTATTTTGCCAGCCTATACTTTGAACATGTGTTCTATATGAAATAGAGCCATCAGCACCTAAAAGATTGATCTTTAAAGCTTCCATACGAAGTGCTCTGCCCGATGTACCTACAGTAACCGATTCACCAGTTCTTGTACCCTGCCAGCCTATGCTTTGTACATGTGCATCAACAGACAAATCAGCCCTGCCGACAAAAGACCTGGTAGTAGAACCTGGTGCAGCATATCCCTTAGGTACGAGTCTGACCTCTATTGCCTCCATTCTCAAAGCATGTGCTTCAGAACCAGCGGACTGTCCATTTTTAGCCCAACCCAACCAGCCATATCTTTCAATATGTACTCTGTAATAAATATCATATTTTTTTGCAGCTTCCCCGGTAAGCCTTATCTGCAAAGCTTCTAAACGCAATCCCCTGCCGGTACTTCCCGATTCCTGACCATTTCTTGACCAGCCAGTCCAGCCTATACTTTGTACATGTGTTTTATATTCTATACCGCCATCTATATTCTGCAATTGCAGCTTAACAGATTCAAGACGCTTGCTCTCGCCTGAAGTGCCGGCGGTCCGGCCTTCTCTAATCCAATTTTGCCAGCCATAGCTTTGAACATGAGCTTGAATGTTTACAGTTTCAACGTCTTTCCAATTGATAAAAATATCATCCGTAGCCCAGTTCATATCCACACGCGATCCAGGAACTCCAGCAACAGTCGCAGTTGAAGTATACTGCCACATAGCCCACTCACTCCAGATATTATTCTTACGAGGAGCACTAACATTCCAATTTGCAATCCAAAGCTTATATTTACTCAAAGAAGAATCAAGATATGTATCTATAAACCAAGGATATGAATAAATCATAATATCCTGACCACTGACCTTTTTAAATTCATCGGCAAAAGCATTTATACTGGCATTTATCTGTCTGTTTGACAAAACAACACCTTTTTCAGTCGCTTCCTCGACATCAAGCACAGGAATCAACGAATAATCATATTGCTTTATAAAATCATAAAATAGTCTGGCAAGACGCCTTGATTCAGCATCACTTGTTCTGGGATAGAAATAATAGTAAAAGCCAAAAGGCAAACCTTCCTTTTCAGCAGATTTAGCAAAATTATCTGCTTGTGCATCTATAAACGGTCCTGAATTATCATGACATATCGCTCTAAAATATGCTGCATCCACATTTTGTTTCAAAACTCTGAAATCAATATTATCAGAATTTGTATTAGGATTATCATTCCATTGTGAAAGATCAATAACCTTGTACTTTACCGAACCGGAAGACGGCATCGTGTTAGAGCTTGCACTAACTTCTACAACTTCTGCCGGCATAATAGATATCAGCATACCGAACACGAGTACTAAAGACACAAAAGACATAATAATTTTTTTCATCATTCGAAACCAAACCCCTCACTAAATACCAAAAAACTTCAAAACTTACTTTCTGATTTTGACTATTTATTCACTGCTTTCTGTTTTTTGTCATGCTCAACTACTTTCTGATTTTTGTCATGCTCAACTGCTTTCTGATTTTTGTCATGCTCAACTGCTTTCTGATTTTTGTCATGCTTAACTGCTTTTTTACTTGCTACGTCTTCACCGAATTCCTTGTTAAATAAATTGCTTCTGAATATAACCTTTATCGTCTCAAGCATCAAGCGCAAATCAAAAATAATTGAGTAATTTTTGATATAGGCAAGATCATATCTTAATTTATCCTCTGCTGTCGTATCGTACTTGCCAGCAATCTGAGCATATCCTGTTATTCCAGCTTTAACCTTAAATCTATTATTATATCCTGGAATTGCCTCACCAAACTGCCTGACAAAAAACTCTCTTTCAGACCTGGGACCAACTATGCTCATATCACCTTTCAGCACATTGAAAAACTGCGGCAATTCATCAATTTTCGACTTACGCAAAAAACCTCCTATCTTAGTTACTCTGGGATCTTTTGCACCAGATATAACTGGACCGGTCAAACTTTCGGCATCAGTACGCATCGTACGGAATTTGTAAATATTATAAACTCGGCTGTTCAAGGTTATTCTTTCCTGTTTAAAGACAGCAGGACCAGGCGAAGTGATTTTCACAGCTATAAAAGCAGCAAGCATAATAGGCGAAGTGATGATTATCGCCAGCAAGCTAACAATAATATCAAACATTCTTTTTATCATACGCTGTTCGAAGGTCAAGCCAATTCTCTGAATCATAAAAGATGCAGTATCATCAAACTGAACCATCGGAGCACGCCATAAAGCAAGATCAAAAAAACTTGGCACCAGAAAAACCACCTTGTTTTTTTCAGAAGCATACAAAAGCAGATCACTTTTATCCTGCTCAGAAATACCAGGACAAATAACCAGTTCAGTAGCCTTATCTATACTTGAAAAAAGCTGCTCCTTCTGTTCAATAGTACAAGCAGCCAGAACAGATGTATTATGTGTTTTAAGATTGTTTTTGGTTTTTTGAATAAATTGCTTTATTTCATCTTCCGAGGTTCCAACAATGACCATCTGACCTTCATTATAAAGCTTTTTATTAACCCAAAGACCAAAAATACCAAGAAGAGAAGTCAAAATAAAAATTACAAAAAAACCAACAACTATAATAGCTCGGGGAAAGGCAAAAGCCCGCATGAAGAATGCCGATGTAGTAGTAGCAAGAGTCTGCAAAAAAGCAAATTTGATAGCATTGTTAATTATATGCACATAAGTTCGCCTATAAAAATGAGTCATCTGAAAAAGATCAATCAAGACAAGTGCAGATATTGTCAAAACAGGCATAGATGCCAGATAAGCATTAAAATTATTCATACTTGAATCAACAAAATTCGCACCGTATCTTATCGGAAAAGCTAAAATATATGTGCTGTTTACAAGAATAACAAGAGCTATAACATATATAACTTTAAAAAGATGCGTTCTGGATACACGCGTCTTCTCTATTCTTTTCAAGTCATTAAGCTGTGCTTTTGACTGTTTATATTCATTCAAAACCAGATCCTCCCGAAGTCTGACAAGTTCTTATAAAGATTGATCGCCAAACCGGATCAAAAAAAAGATGATTTCAAGTGAACATTATACCGAATTATCTTAGTTTGCGCCAATGTTTACAGAAATAATATATAAGACCGCAAATGTGATGCAGATTAGTTCTGCTGATGAGCCGCCTTTTTGATATTCTCTGCGTATAGTGAAATATAGAAGCACCAGAAGCCAAAACAACTTTATAGCCGGCCTCTCGAACTCTGGCACAATAATCAACATCCTCAGGAGCATAGAAAATACGTTCATCAAGATAACCTATTTTATCCAAAATAGATCTTCTCATAAACCAACAGGCAGAGATCGCATACTCAACAGGATACACAGAATTATCTGTACTCACAGGCAACCTTGAAAAATCACTAAAAAAGCTTACATCAATAGCCGGATCAGGCATAAACGGATAACTCTCCATCGCCTCCCCTTTCGCATTTAATTTTGCACTGGGAAAAGCCTTCATAAACTTCAGCTTAATAGAAGGAAACTTCTTAACCGAACGTTGCTCAATTAATTGTGCATTAAACATTCTCGGAGCAGCAATCATATTTTTATCATCAGACTCTAAAGCTGCAACCAGTTTATCCACAGCATCACAATTTATTGTCGTATCTGAATCCAAAACACATATATAATCGGTATCATCAGATATTTTCCTTAAAGCAGCATTACGAGATTTAGTTGTCCCTATGTTTTTATCTGATCTGATCAAATCTACATAGATACTATCATGATTATTCCTGCGGAAATCCTCAATCAACTCAATCGTATTATCCGTCGAACCATTATCAAAAATTGAAATTGATATTTTGTAATTGTCAGATAAGCAACTTAAAGAGTCAAGACAATCATCAATAAATCTTTCTGACTGCCATGTTAAGAGGACAAAATGGATATTCCTCGCACGATGAAGTTTATTTGATGTGGTTTTTTCTATAATCATAAAATATTCCTTCCAAGCATAAAGATAGTAAACTCTTTAATACCTTACGGATACTATTTATATCAACCATACTTTGCATGTTTTTATACGAATGTATATAATAACATATATTGTTTACCTGACTATATTACAGCATATGATAAAGTCCGTATACTTGGTGTAAATTGAGAAATAAAAAAGAGCCACGAGCTCGCTTTCGGTATAATAGGTTTTGCGAAACTAACAACTGAAAGGAATGAGATCATGGCTCAAGTACATCTTACACTGGAAGACGAAATTCTTAAAGACCTTATGCTTGGAAATCGGGAGAACGGGGTGGCGAAATTACTGGAAAAAGTATTTGATGCGGTGCTGCGAGGACAGGCCAGCGAACAATTGAATGCCGAGCCGTATGAGCGAAGTGATGGACGTGTCAGCTATCGGAATGGCTATCGCGAGCGTACCCTGACAACTAGAGTAGGA
>NZ_CDHP01000061.1:0-16049 GCF_900002895.1 Ercella succinigenes
CGCTACTTTGATGAGAGAGAAACAGCAAGAAAAGAAGCGTTAGCAGAACGAGCAGCATACCTGCATGTTGTCACCTGATTCATGCAGATACCGGAAGACAATTTACACCAACTTTTTGGACTTGACTAAAAATATTATTCCATAAAATGAACATAGCATATTTGCAACATTTTAACAATTACTTTCAACAATTATTATATAAAACTAATTATGTTTTACTCTATATTGTCATTATTAGTAATGTACTAAAAAAAAGGAGGATACAATGGTTAAAATTACATTTATGGGAGCTGGAAGCACTATTTTTGCGCGCAATCTACTTGGTGATTGCATGGCTGCCGCCTCATTATCTGATGCAGAAATCGCACTTTATGATATTGACAGTCAGAGGCTTGAGGACTCTCTGGCTATACTAAACGCAATCAACAAAACAACAAATAATAACCGCGCTATTATAAAATCATTTGCAGGGATCGATAATAGAAAAAAAGCTTTAGCAAATGCAGATTTTGTTATAAACGCTGTACAGGTCGGAGGGTATAAACCTTCAACCGTAATAGATTTTGAAATTCCGAAGAAATATGGATTAAGGCAAACTATTGCTGACACTTCAGGAATTGGTGGGATTATGCGCGCACTGCGAACAATACCTGTAATGCAAGATTTTGCCACAGATATGGAACAGGTTTGCCCTGAAGCACTTTTACTTAATTATACTAATCCTATGGCAATGCTTACCGGTTATATGCAAAGATATACCGGTATCAAAACGGTGGGACTTTGCCACAGCGTTCAACATTGTGCCGAAAATCTTTTATCGAGAATAGATATGTCTGACAAATTATCCGGACATTCAGAACTCATTGCGGGTATAAATCACATGGCTTGGCTTTTAGAGATAAAAGATAAGAACGGAATTGACCTTTACCCTGAAATAAGAAAAAGAGCAGCTACTAAAAATGCTGCAGGTTCGCATGATGATATGGTACGTTTCGACTATATTAATCATTTTGGCTATTATTGCACAGAATCAAGCGAACATAATGCTGAATATAATCCTTACTATATAAAAAGCAGGTATCCTGAGCTCATTGAAAAATATATGATTCCCTTGGATGAGTATCCTAGAAGATGTGTTGAGCAGATAGATTCATGGAATAAGGACAGAGCTGATGTAACAGCTGATGCTAATCGCGGACACAAAAGATCCCAGGAATATGCCTCTTATATTCTTGAAGCAGTCGTAGAAAACAAACCTTATAAGATAGGCGGCAATGTTTTAAACAAAGGTTTAATAACAAATCTACCTGATCTGGCTTGTGTTGAAGTTCCTTGCTTGGTGGACGCAAGCGGCATTCAACCTTGTTTGGTTGGAGAATTGCCACCTCAGCTCGCAGCTCTTAATATGACTAATATAAATGTCCAGCTACTTACAATTGAAGCAGCCCGTACAAAAAAGCGTGATAATATTTATCATGCGGCAATGCTTGATCCTCATACAGCAGCAGAACTTAGTATAGATGACATAAAAAATATGTGTGATGAAATGCTTGAAGCTCATGGTGATTATATGAAAATCTACAAATGAGTTTGTTGACACTCTCTTTCGAGTATGATATAAATCTCTTAACAATCCGACTAATCATATCTTTTTAGTGCGATTAGTCGGATTTGAGAATATTTCCTAAGATATATATCGGAGGAGAGTGTTTATGGATTTTAATACAATTTGCATACATGGAAACAAGATCAGTTGCGATAAAACAGGAGCAGTTAGCGTCCCTATTTATCAGACGGCAACTTTCACACATCCTGGTGTTGGAAGCAGTACCGGTTATGATTATTCAAGATTGCAAAATCCTACTCGTGAGCACCTTGAAAAAACAGTAGCAAGGCTGGAAGAAGGCAAGGATGCAATGGCTTTCAGTTCAGGCATGTCTGCAATTAACGCTCTTATGGAATTATTCGAGCCAGGAGATCACATTATAGCTTCAAATGATCTTTATGGCGGAACCTATAGATTGCTGACAAATATATCTGCAAAAAACGGACTGACTTTCGATCTGATAAATACTTCTTTTATTGAAAATATATCAGAAAAGATAAATGATAATACAAAGGCAATTTTAATAGAAACACCTACCAACCCAATGATGCAGGTTACAGATATTGCAGAAACAGCCAAACTGGCAAAAAAACACAATCTATTATTAATTGTAGATAATACTTTTTTGTCACCGTATTTTCAAAAACCACTTACTCTGGGTGCTGATATAGTAATTCATAGCGGCACAAAATATCTTGGCGGTCATAATGACACACTAGCAGGATTCCTCGTCGTTGCAGATTATGATATATCGGAAAAACTGCGTTTTATCTATAAAACGACAGGCTCTTGCCTATCGCCTTTTGACAGTTGGCTTATAATCAGAGGGATAAAGACGCTAGCAATAAGACTTGAACACCAGCAGGCAACTGCTCAAAAACTGGCTGTATGGTTGGGCAAACAGCCTAAAGTTAAAGCAGTTCATTATGCAGGACTTCCGGAACATCCAGGCCATGAACTATCCAAGAGTCAGGCAAGTGGTTTTGGAGCCATGCTTTCCTTTGAAACAGACAGTGAAGAAACAGCCTGTAAAATACTGGAAAGAGTATGTCTTATTTCATATGCTGAGAGTCTTGGCGGGGTAGAAACCTTAATAACTTATCCTATTTTACAGACACACAGCGATGTGCCAAAAGAAATTCTGGCAAATTTAGGAGTAACTGAAAAACTCTTGAGATTATCAGTTGGACTAGAACATATTGATGACTTAATTGAAGATCTTAGCAATGCTCTGAAGTGAAATTTAAAAAGAAAAACCCCAAAAATTAATTTGGAGTTTTTCTCTTGAAAGGAAATATGGAGTCTAAACACGAAGCAACTTAGTTAGCTCTTTCACCTGTTTCATCAATCAGATAAACTTCAGCGAACATTGTTTTTGTATCGGCTTGATCAAAATCGATATTTTCACCCTTTATAAGCGAATAGGCGATATCTACACCCAAAGCACCCATCTCAAAAGGCTGTTGTGCGATTGTTCCCTGCAGTGTACCATCAAGTATTGCTTCAACTGCAGCTTCGTTACCATCAAACCCAATAACCATAATTTCACCGGTAAGGCCAGCTTCATCGATTGCCTGAGCAGCACCAAGAGCCATATTGTCATTCTCACAGAATACTACTGCCAGATCATCACTATAAGAAGCCAGTATATCCTGCATTACTTCATAACCTTCAGACTGACTTGAATTTGCAGTAAGTTCGTTAACAATGGTAAATCCTGCTCCTGTGATTTTGCTCTTAAAGCCTTCACCACGCTGTCTTGCATATATTGCAGATTCTTCACATTTGATAATCGCTGCATTTGTACTTTCAATACCTTTATCTTCTATAAAAGAAAGAGCGTATTCGCCAGCCATCTCACCGCCACCAAAAACATCAGAGATTATAAATGCATCATAATCAGAATCACCCGTTCCGATATCAACGATAATTACAGGAATTTCAGCTTCATGAGCCAGCTCAACGATAGTATTCATAGCTTCTGGTCTGCAAGGTGAAATAACAATCGCATCTACACCCTGAGCTATCAGATTTGTAACACCTGTAATCATTTCTGATTCGTCTTCTTTTTGATCATGTGAAATAACAGTTATTCCCATCTCTTCAGCTTTTGCCAGAACACCATCCTGCATTGAGATGAAGTATTCATATGCGATGTTATAGACTGACCAGCCTATTACAAAATCCTCATCAGCACCCGCATCAGTTTCATCTGTATTTGTGTCATCTGCATCTGTCTCGGCAGCAGTTGTTTCTGCCGGAGCTGCTGTTGTGGTTGTTTCTGTTCCAGACCCTCCACATGCGGCCAATGACAGCATGAGTGCTGCAACAAGTAATAGTGTCAATAGTTTTTTCATTTTCTTTCCTCCATTCATTTTCAGTTGGGGATATGTGCTTCATTCCCTGTTTGAAATTATATGGAGAAGCCAAGCTTTCTTAAATCGGATTATTATTTGATTTATGGTAATAAACTCTTGATTACTTAAAAGCTAAAAAACATCTATCCAGTCGGTCATATTGTCTTCATCGAAAAAAAGTGGCTGTTCGCGCAGAATAATTCTGCTACCACTTCCTGATTCTGAAACTACATTAAAATTACCCATATCTAAAGTTTTTAGCACTTCACCTGGGGAGCCCTCTATATCTCCAGAAACAAGAGCTAAAGAAGCCCACGCAGCCAATTTGCCTAGATCAATCGGATTCCATAAAAACATTATAGGACACACTTTATTTTTACCTATATACGGATGCATATCGCTTGGCAATCCAAGGCCTGTAATCTTAACATCTGAATCTTTGCCATTGTCAACAATAGCTTGTGCGACAGCTGGCATTGAAGCGGCAGAAGGAACGATAATTAACTCCAAGTCTGGATAAGTAGAAATTAGATTAATTGCTGTTTCATAGGAAATTTGATAATCATCATAGCCATAGGCAATTTTAACAAGAGTCAGCCCTGGGTAATCGCCCCTCTCAAGATGATTTCTGATTGACTCTATCCAAGCTTCCTGATTTCTGGCCTGATTGGTTGTAGATATAATCGCAATTTGGCCTTCCCCTGAAACAATCTCAGAAGCTGCCTCTATTAAAGTATAGCCAATACTCCAGCTTTCAACCTGTTCAATATGAATCATTCTGCTTTGCTTATCAACAGCCGAATCGAAAGACACTACTTTAATACCATTATCCATCGCTTCCTGCAAAGTATCCTGCAGGGCAAGGTAACTGTTGGCAGCAATAGCAATGCAGTCCACTTCTTCATCTATTAAAGAGTTAACAATTCTGATCTGAGCTTCAGCAGAAGGATCAGTTGGGGTTCGAACTAAAACATTACCATTAGCTGATTCTATTACATCTGTATAACCTTCAATCAATCTTTCGTTATATAGATTATTTTCGCTTTTCACAATAACCGCATAGTTGCCAGCTGAATTATTTTTATCTGAAGACATACAGCCAGTTAATATCAAAACAAAAAGCAACATAACCGAGAGATTTAGCATTTTCAAAATGTTTATATTAATAATTTTATACTTAACTTTAGTTTTTATATTCATCTTCTCCATCCCCTTCTTGTTGTAAAATAGGCACTGCAAGCGTAACTTCGGTACCCTTGCCAATACTACTTTTATAGCTTAAGCCATATCTACCAGCAGAAATTTCTTCTTCACTACTTAATTGCAATCTTCGATGAGTATTAAACACGCCTATACCACTTTCAGAATTTTCTTTCGGTACTGAAGTAGTGAGCGTTTTCATTAATTCTTCTGAAATACCTACTCCATCATCTTCAATCTGGAAAAAAATTGTCTTGCCATCTGTCCAGCCTGCCAGCGAGATATTTCCACTGCCTACTGTGTTTTCTTGTATTCCATGTTGAATTGAATTTTCTACAATTGGCTGTAGTATAACCATAGGTATTTTAAAATCCATAATTTCATCAGGGACATCAATAATAAAATTAATCTTTCCTCTATAACGCATATTCATTAGTTTTACATATAATGAAACATGCTCTAGTTCTTCTGCCACAGTTGTTGTGAGGTTCCCTTTATTCAAAGATAATCTATAGAACCTAGATAATGCCATAACAGCCTCAGAAGCTTTTTGATTATCATTATTTCTGGAAAGCCAGTTTATCATATCCAAAGTATTATAAAGAAAATGTGGTTCTATCTGTGCACGTAAAGCCTGCAATCTTGCTGAACTTAACTCCTCACTAGATTTAATTTTCTCTCTGGTCAAAGTATTAATTTTACCCGCCATCACATTATAAGCTTGAATCAAATCACCTATTTCATCTTTCCCCGCATTAATTCTAAGCTGTTTAGGATATTCTGTATCGACATGCTGCATCTGATTTCTCAGCATTAATAATCTTTTTACCAGAGAATTAGCTATTATCATCCCAAGAATAAGTACAAGAATAATAAAGAATGAATATAGTTTTATAAATTCTATTACCAGAGCTTTACTTTCTATTAAAAGGCTGGCATAAGGTATTACCCAAACTATTCTCCAATCAGAAAAATCTATGTCTCTGTACCCTATAAAAACATCCTCAGCAGCTATTTCAGTTCTACTATAAGTACCATTTCCTGGGAATCTCATCGAAAGATCGTCATATCTCATCATATAGGCACCGGTATTTATTTCATCTGTGCTGGCTACAAGATAATCCCATTCGTTAAGTATGTATGCCGAACCATTATCTATCGTCATTGTTTCCAAAAGAGATTCTTCTATCGAATACTGGGAATGATAAACTGCTATATAAGCAGTTTTCCTTGATCCGTTATCACTATAGTATATTCTAGATATCAAGGCCATGTCTCCATGATCTTCTAGCTCCCTGCTGCTAAGCATATAACCAGGGGCAAGAAGGCGTTCACGATCAGAACTTGCAAAAACGCCATACCAATACGTATTTTCGATTTTAGAAATATTGTCGAAAATACCTCTAAATCCCTCCTGAGTATCTCTTCCTAGTGCTGCATAATTCAGATTAATATGACTTCCATCCAAATATATTTTTATATCTGTAATATTTTTTTCATCAATTTGTGACATAGCAACTGCATAAAAGGATTTTAGCGAAGATAGTAAATACTCATGCGAACTTGAATCAGAAACAAAATCAGCAGACTTCATCCTCAGAAAATCATCGAGATCTCTATTGTCAGCTATACGATCAGCGCTTGATATCATGTTTTCTAAGACACCTTCAACTTTACCTTTTATCTGTAGCGAAGATGTCTGATGAGATTCCAGAACAGTCCTCTCAATGATTGAAAAAAAACGCCCATAGAAAATGAGCCAGACAATTGCAAGAGGCACAAGAACCAGTATAAGATTAGTTAATGTCAAACGCCATTTAACAGGCATATCATTCAACGCATACTTAATTGGATTTATCATCGCAATTTCATTTCCCTATACTCTAAAGGTGTAACACCTTCCGTTTTTCTAAATATACGACCAAAATAGCTATTGTCTCGATAACCTACTTTATTACTTATTTCTGAGACGCTAAATTTAGATTCTCTAAGATATATTTTTGCTCTTTCAAGGCGAAAATTTGTAATATACTGATTTATTGTAAGCCCTGTTTCTTTTTTAAAAACAAAGCAGATATGGGATGTAGATAGATCCATATAATCACTGACACTCTTTACAGAAAGGTTTTCATTCTGATAATGCCTGCTAATATAATCACGAATAGCCGTTATCTGAGTTTTCTCGTTACTTCTGTTTTGGAGTCCATTATAAAGCTTATCTATATGTATAAGCACAAAATTATGTAATTCGATTAAATTCAATTTGTCGACCGCCATTACCCAGTTATCTTTATCTGACTCAGCGTAATTACCTATGTTTATATGAAAACTCTCCGCCACATGACATACCTCTGACATCAGTTCATAATATATTTCTTTTACCTTGCCTGCACTCAAAAAACTCAAGGATTTTTCTATATACTTAATCAGATTATCCATTGCCGATAAAACTGATGCATGATTCATTTCATTTAAAGCCAGAATAACACCTTTTTTGTATTCTTTAAGCTGATTTGATTTGGTTGTATTTGATGTTTCTTCTTCAAATAAAAGAATCTGTCCATATGGCTGAAAAAATGCTCTCTGCATAAGATAGGATGCAGAAGAAAAAGCTTCATCTATATTTTTGATTCCTTTTACGGTCTTACTAACTGTGATATAAAATTTATGAGTGTTATTTATAATACCTGCTATATGGTCACAAATAAAACTCAGAGTAGTCATAGCAAAGCTTTTTTGCGTAAAAAAATAAATAAATAACATATCATGTTGCCAAACGGTTGTAATATATTTGAATTTGAGTGCATCTTCCAAAAAATCAAGTTTATTCTCTAATCCTTCCCAGATAACACTGCCATTTTCCATTTCATCAATCTGTAGCTTTAAACCTATGGCTGTAATATTAACATAAGCGGAAATAATATCACTCCAGCCAGCTGTTTCAAAAGCATGCTCTACACAAAAATCATTTTCTCCGTTGATTTTGCGGCATATTTGCGAGGCCAGTTCTTTTTTTAATGCCAGTTGGCCTTCGGATGCCTGTATCTTAATTCTTTTTATTTCATCTATTGCCTGACCAACAACTTCTTCAACTTCAGCAACATCTATTGGTTTTTCTATAAAACTCACAGCTTTGATTCTTATGGCAGCTTTATAGTATTCTTTATCTGAATAAGCACTAACAAAAACAAAACGACAAAAAGGATGTATTTTTTTGATAGCCTCCGCCATTTCAAGACCATTCATTTTAGGCATACGTATATCAGAAATAATTATCTCTGGCTTCATCCGCTTCGCCATAATTATTCCCGCTTCACCGTTATCAGCAACCAGTACTGTTTCGAACCCAAGCTTATTCCAGTCGGTTATTTTTAGCAATCCTTCTCTGATAATACTCTCATCCTCGACAATAAGCAGCTTCATAACTCCTCCTTTCAAGAACGCCTGAATCCAGAATCTGAAATAATCAGATTCTGGATTACAAAAGCAATTAATCTATTATACTTTCTATCAGACATTTATGCCTGACTTGATAATCTTTCTTTCAACTGTTTTCTTGAATTATATCTCACCATCATATCTTTTATCATTGTTCTTATCTGAGTGATGGAGAAAGCAAATACAAGGATTCCACCTTCAACTATTCTTTGCCAGTAACTTCCAAGCCCCCAGGCATCCATTGCACTTTTAATAGATACGAGAAAAATAGCAGCAACGACTGTATTAAATATACTGCCTTTACCTCCAGCAAGAGCTGTTCCACCTAATACGACAGAAGAAATAATTGTAAACTCTAGACCGTTTTGCATACCATAATTAGAAGATCCAAGATAACTTGTGATCATAATAGAAGACATAGCAGTAAACAATCCAACAAGCACAAATATTTTTATTTGTGTAAAAGCAATATTAATGCCTGATATTTCCGCAGCTTTATGTGAATTACCGATGGCTAATATATGACGACCAAGCTTTGTCCAACGCAAAATAACTGTACCAAGAATTGCAAGAACAGCCATTATTATAAAAGACAGTGGCATAAATCCTACTCTTTGCAGAGCTATTGATTTGAAAAGATCATTGCTTACGACAACCGGATCATTGTTTATCAATTGAGCAAGTGCACGATATCCCAACTGAGTAGCCAAAGTTGTAATAAAAGCAGGTATTTTCATCTTGGCAATCAGAATACCGTTTACAAGTCCCATACCTACACCAAGCAAAAGCACAAAAAAGATGCTCGGTATTATACCCCATGTAGGAAGAATCAAAGTCAGAACAACAGATGAAACAGCAACCTGAGAAGCAACAGAAAGATCAAAATCACCGCTTATAATAGCATAAGTCATACCTATACCACATATAGCATTAAAAGATGCCATTCTCAATATATTTTGGTAAAAAGTGATTCCTCTGAAATTTTCATTTGTTAATGCTAGTATCACCCAGAATATTATCAAAGCATATACTATGCCATGCTCCGCAAAATCTATGTGAAATCTCTTTTTTTTCATTTGTTAACACCTCTATCCGTGATCACTCTAATACCGCTGATGGTAAGAGCAAAAATCAAAACTCCTGCAACAGCCAGTTTCTGATAGGCCTCTCCCACGTCAAGCATATTAAGTCCCATTTTTACAAAAGTTACCAACACAGCCCCAACTAATGTTCCCCATATATTGCCTTTGCCGCCTGAGAGTGCTGTACCACCAAGAATTACAGCGGTAATGGCATCTAACTCAAAACCACTTCCCAGTCCTGGATTACCTGTAGACAACCTTGATGTATTTAATGCTGCAGCTAAAGCAGCGGAAACCGCAGTAATAATATAAACAACAATTATTGTTCTATCTGTATTTATACCTGTAGTTCTGGCAGCAGTTTCATTTGAACCAATCGCCCTGATCTGAGTTCCTAAAACAGTATATTTATATACCAGCCAAGCGACTAGATAAACAGAAAGCAGTATTACGACAGGCATCGGAACTACACCAAATAATCTGCCTGTTGATAATGTTTTGAGAGCCTTATTAAATTTAGAAGTAATCTGAACGGCTATTCCTCCACTATAAACCAAGGCAACGCCGGCAAAAGCAAGTTGCGTAGCTAAAGTTGCCACAAAAGCCTGTATTTTTAGCTTGGATATCAGTAATCCGTTGACAACACCGCAACAGGCAGCTACTGCAATAGCAATTAATATAGCAAGCCAGGTATTCATTCCTCCTGTCACCAACGATGCTATTACACAACTTACTAATGACACGATCGAGCCAACAGAAAGATCAAACCCACCTGAGCAAATAGCAAAGGTCATCCCTGCTGCTGCAATGCCGGTTATTGCTGTTCTAGACAAGGTTGTTATCAACTGTTGCGGAGCAACTATCCTTGGATTAATAAGTGCATAAACTATAAATATTACTGCCAAAATAATCAGCACACCTACTTTATCCCATAAATACCAGAATTTCTTGATTCCCTGCTTCATTATTGTTCACCTCGAAAGAAAGTTCTATTTCCAGTTGCACACTGCATGATCAGATTCTCATCCATTTCTGCCTTTGATATTTCACCAGTTATCTGTCCTTGAAATACAGCCAGTGTACGATGGCAGTTTCCAATGATCTCCGGCAATTCCGATGAAACAATAATTATTGCCATTCCCTGACGAGCTAGTTCACCAAGCAAATCATATATTTCCGATTTTGCACCAACATCTATACCTCTTGTCGGCTCAAGCATGATCAGTACTTCACAGCCAGTTGCCAAAGCTCTTGCCAGCAAAAACTTTTGTTGATTACCACCTGAGAGACTGTTTATTCTCTGATAATATCCACTATATTTCATATTCATTTTTGCTTTATATTTATCAAGAACTTCCTGCTCTTCTCTACCTTTAATCAAACCAAAAGAACTGATTTTGTTCAAAATGTTAATAGTAATATTTTCGCGCACAGACATAAGCGAAAAGATTCCTGCGGCTTTTCTATCTTCCGTAACATAACCAATACCAGCTTTAATAGCATCAGCCGGTTTTTGAGGTTTAATCTCTAAACCATTTAACCAAACACTTCCTGAATCGGGCTGTATAAGCCCATATAGCGACTTCACAATTTCCTCGCGGAAACATCCCATCAAGCCTGACAATCCGAGTATTTCACCTCTTCTTAGGCTAAAAGAGACATTTTTAAAATAACCCTCACAGCTTAAATTTTTGACTTCAAGCACAACTTCACCAGGCTTATGATCCGCAGTTGTGTAAAACTCAGAAATTTCACGGCCAACCATTAATTCAACCAGTTTCTGACTGCCTATTTCATTAGTAATATATGTGCCTATATATTCACCGTCCCGAAGAATAGTGACCCGGTCGGACAAATCGAATATTTCTTTTAATCTGTGTGAAATATAAATTACTGTTTTACCTTGTTCTTTAAGACTTTTTATCAACCTATATAAAGTATCAACTTCCTTATTATTTAAAGAAGCAGTTGGTTCATCCATAATTACAATATTACATTCACAAGAAAGCGCTTTGGCTATTTCTACCATTTGCTGTTCAGAAACACTAAGCGTGCTTGTCATCTGATCCGCTTTTAACTGCAGTTCCATTGTATCAAGCAAATCCTGCGCTTTTTTATTCAGTCGTTTGCGATCTGTTATTCCAGCCCGAGAAGGCATATCGTGCAAGAAAATATTCTCTGCAACTGTAAGATCGGGCATCAGATTTAACTCCTGATAAACTACACTCACTCCACATTTCAAAGCATCTGAAACGTCATTAATTGTTTTCTTTTCTCCATCAATCCATATTTCACCACTATCGGCAAAATATACACCCCCGAGAATTTTCATGATCGTCGACTTACCCGCACCATTTTCTCCTACCACTGCATGTACTTCGCCTTTGCGAAAGCTCATACTAACGTTAGAAAGAGCGGTAACTCCGACGAAAGTTTTGGTTATATTTCGCAATTCTATATATTCCAATCCAAGCACCTCCGTTTTGTAAATAACCTGCCAGCCAAATATTAATATCTATAATTAATGACGAGAATAGGAAGATGTTTAGATTTGTGGTACTAAACTGTGTCAACTCATCTTATCCAGACAATTTTATAAGGCGTCTCAGTTTTTTAATATTCTTATCAGGAGATCCATTGCTGAGAAAATTTTTATATAAATTCTTTCAAAAAATAACCTTTTCTATAAATTCTTTTTAGATTCGGATGTTTTTAATTATTCCCTAAGCTATATTTCCCGGCTGGCAAAAAATGATTTAGATTTGAACTTTTCAAATCTAAATCATAGAATCAAACTTGAAAACGCTTGTAGTTACCTTATTAAATCAGATCTACCGGTTCAGACAAGCTCTAACCTAGTCGGCTACAATGATATTAGTTATTTCAACAAAATTTTTCGCAAAAACATGATACTAATTAATATAAACAATGCTATTCTGGGACGCCTTTATATAAGTATATTTATCGCCTTAAACTCCTTAAACAGTCTTTGTATTGGTCTAGTATCTATAAGCATGATGGTTTTGCTCACATCAAGCGGTGATAAAATAGAAAAAAATTCAGGTCGCAGACTGGATAATTCTATCTTTGCCCTGAATGCTTTTTCTATAAAAACTGGAACTGCTTTAGGTGGAGGTTTAGCAGGTATTCTTTTATCTGTTATCGCTCTAATAGTCACAATTCTTTTTGCCAAATCTAATCAGAAAAATTAATTTTCTTTCGATAGCTTAAATGAAGCAACCAGATCTTTAAGCATCGTTGCCTGGCTTGTAAGTTCCTCGCTGGTTGCAGCACTCTCTTCAGCTGTTGCAGAATGACTTTGAACTATTTTTGCCACTTGGTCTATACCACTATCTATTTGTAAAATAGCAGAGGCTTGATCATTTGAAGATCTGGCAATATTGGCTACAGCTTCAGAAACATCATTAATACCGTCTACGATTTCATCAAGAACAGCAGCTGTCTGAGTAGTATATTCAGAGCCTTTTTCTATTTGCTCCATAGAACCTTCAATTAATTCAGCTGTTTCTTTAGCAGCATCTGCACTCCTTGCAGCAAGACTTCTGACTTCTTCTGCAACAACAGCAAAACCTTTACCTTGAGAACCAGCTCTGGCAGCTTCAACAGCGGCATTAAGAGCAAGAATATTGGTTTGAAAAGCTATTTCATCTATAACTTTGATGATTTTTGCGATATTTTGTGAAGATGCGCTGATAGCTTCCATAGCAGTTAGCATATCAACCATTTGTGTTTTACCCGTATCTGCGGAATTTTTGACTCTGGCAGCAAGGTTGTCCGCATCATTTGCAGCTTGAGCATTATCTTTAGTTTGATTTGACAAATCAGAAACAGAAGCAGAAAGCTGCTCAACAGAACTGGCTTGCTCGGTGGAACCATGTGAAATATCCTGACTTGCCATCGAAACCTGTCCAGCACCTGTAGCAACCTGATCAGAGGCCTCATTTATTTGTGAAAGTGTGTTATTCAAAGTTGAAACTGTATAATTAAGAGCATTTTTCATTTCCTCGAACTGGCCTTTATATGCACCGCTCATCGAAACATTAAGTTTCCCTTCCGCAACCAAAGCAAGAACTTTAGATAATTCCTGCATCGGTTCCGCCATTGCATTAAGTGTTTTATTAATACCAGCAATTATCTTCCTATATCCACCTTGATACTGTTCTTCCTGTCCACGTATTTCTAAATTACCCTCAGAGGCTGCCCTTGTCAGGCTTTCGATATCTTTGATCAGATTGTCTATTGTCTCGTTTGCAGAAATTATAGCGGGTATCATCTGATCTTTATCAGATAATTTGCCCTGAGAGCGGAATTCTTCAAGACGACTGGTATCGCCTTTTGCTATTCTTACCATTGCATCCTGAATACTAAGAAGTTGTTTTCTCTGACTATTCACAGCATCAGCAAGTGATTTTAAATCTCCCTTATATAGACCTTCAACACCATTTTCTAAATTGTTTTTTGACATCAATACAAGAACGTTCTCTGCTTCGGATAATGGTTTCACAATTGCTTCAAGGGTATTGTTTATGCCTAGTACCATATCAGCATAGCCGCCAACAAAAGCGTCCTGATTTCCACGCACTGTAAGATCACCTTCTGTGGAAGCCTCTGTTAATTTAGCGGTTTCTGCTATTAACTTATTAAGCGTATCTACAACAAGATTCATACTTTTAGATAAAGTATCTGCCTCACTATATTCTTTTACTTTGACAGACAAATCTCCTTGAGCAATACTTTGGGCAGCAGCAGCTTTTTCCCGCATACTATCAGACAGAGAAGCAAACATTCTGGTCAACTCGCCTGTTTCATCTTTATTTTTGCTTTGTATATTCTGATCAAGATCCCCCAGAATAAGTTTCTCACCCATTGAAATTACTTTTCTGATGCTTTTTGTTAAAGTATTACTAAAAATAATTATAGCAGCACCCATCGCAATGAGCATGATGAGCATAACAATTGCTGTTTTTGTAATCAAATCATAAAGAGGTTTGTACAATTCATTCTGTGATATAGTTAATGCCAGTATCCAGCCGGTTTCCGGAATCTGAGCAGAATATAACATTTGCCTGCCACTATCACTTGAGTATGAACCTTCTATTTTTTGCTCATTTATAAGCCGAGAACCAAGAAGGGCCAGATCAGAATTAGTATCTTCTGTAATTGACATTGTCATTACCTTTTCAACATCAGGTGTGGCTAAATAAACACCAGTCTGATCTAAAAGGAATGCATGACCTGTTTGTCCAATCTGTAAATTTGCAATCATATTTTGCAGATTTGCCAGATCAATATCTGCAGTTGTTGTTCCGGCAAGAACCTCTCCATTATAAAAAGCAACTGTTGTTGACAAAAGAACAGTATCTAAGAAATCGTCATAAAATGCATCAGACCATGCAACAGCGCCACCGGCTTCAACACCATTTTGATACCATTCTTGTGAAGGATAGTCATATTCGGCAGTGTTATATTCATCAGTATAGGCAAATCCATCACCATCTCTGTAAACATAAGGGCCGAAATATTCCTGATTATTATAATATCCCTTTTCAAACCATATACCGGCTCCAAAAGTATCATCATTTAGCTTTATATATTCCTCGAGAAGATTTTCGTAATCAGACTCTGTAAGATCCGTGCCAGCAGCAGCAGCTAGCTGTGCCAATCCCTGAGCTATGCTGCTATGGCTTCCAAGCTGCTCTTCAACCGCTAATATCGTATGACTTAGCCTTTCTTCCATTTTTTCACTTATTTCCTGGTCAATCAGACTTTTTGTCGACTGAAAACTAATCAGAAAAAGTATGCCTAGAGATATAATCGTGAGCGGCAATAAAATCATCAATATTTTTGACCTGATTGAGGCAATCCTAAAATTCTTCATATACTCATCCTCCTATAAAGGTTCACATAAATATCTTTTTTACAACCTAAGTATCACAAAACAATCTTTGGAAGTCAGTTACAATATGATTCTAACACTTTACCAAATAATCATCGACTATTTATTTAGTATTACTTTGTTAGCATATTGCAAAAACCCCCACTTCACAACGAAGTGGAGGTCTTACAATAATATATGACAATGCTTGGTAATATGAATGAAATCTCGGGAGTTTGACACTTCCACCAGATAAAAACCAATAGCAGCACCGAGCAAAGCCCGCAACAGCGGGTTTTTTCATGTAAAAAACTGTCAAATTTAACACAGTTCTCCTTGCGTAATGTATCGTAATGTGTTATAATACAAGCAAAGGAGGGCCTAGTCATGCGCTTAAATACAGTGAAATCTCCTAATGCAACCTCATATTATGTAATCAAGGACATTAAGAAAAACGGCAAACGTTCAAC